>DATDDZ010000258.1:0-10930 GCA_036523555.1 Gaiellaceae bacterium | reverse complement strand
TGGTTTGCGATGCGCAACGTCCACGGCCCGTATACGGCCGCGCGGTTCAGGAACGGCGACGGCGCGCCAAATCACGTCGTTGCGAAAGCGACGGCCGGCGTCATGGACGCGTTCGCGAGCGAGTCCCACATCGGGATGGTCTTCTTCCGCTCGCCCTACGGCGGTGATCAGATCGTCGAGGCCAAGTGCGAGTCCTGCGGGACGAACATCTTCTACCGCACCTACAGAAGCGACCCGAGCTACGGCGGAGTGGGGCGATGGGGCTGGACCGGCTAGCACGTGTGTGTCTCGTCCTGCTCGTTCTCTCGCTCGCCGGGTGTGACCGTCAGCGCCCTCCCGATCGCCTTCTGCACGGCGAGCGTCCGGCTACGCTCGTGCGGGTCCCCGGCAGCGTCGTCACGTCCGTCCGCCTCGTCCGCGGGACGACGCTCGGCCGGCGCTTCGAGGCCTGTCGTCCGGATGGCGTCGCTCGCGACGTGCTCGTCGTCGAACGAATCGGTGTCGCGGGTGAGAGCCTGACCTTTGCCGACCGGCGCGGCCGGACTCTCTACGCCTGCGACGGTGGCACTGATGCCGCAGGCGAACATCCTCCGCCATGGTGCAGCACATCGGCCGGGCGGCTGCTCGAGGGGCATCTGCTCGATCCACGGCTCGATCTCGGCTGCCGCGACCGCGCGGGGCGGCCGCTCGCCTACGCGTGGATCGAGCCGGTCTCGGGCGCTCATTGGGTCGGCGTCGACCAGGGAAGGTACGAGGAGATCTACGAGGTGCTCGGCGGGCTGCCCGTGCGGATCGCCGGCAGCCGGCGGATTGACCTGCGCGCTTCGAAGGCATCGTTCGCGGTCACGCAGTACGACCGGAGCGGCTTCGCGCTGCTCCAGGGCACAGTCGAGGCGGCCGTTGCAGGCTGAGCTCGATCGGAGACACGGCTAGAATCGCTGACCGTGTGGGAGCTGATCTGGCTGATGGTGATCATGAAGATCCCGATCCTCTACCTCTGCTGGGTCGTGTACTGGTCGATCAAGGGACAACGCCAACCCGAAGAGCCGGCCGCCCTCGTCGCGACCGACGACGGCTCGGATCATCCCCCGTGGACATCGAGGCGCCGTCCCAGGCGGCCGGGCCCGCACGGCCGCCCCGACCGCGGCTACCCGCGGATTTCGCGGGCCCCCGTCAGGACGTGAGATGAGCACTGCCCCCATCGAGCGCGCACGTCCCGCGGAGACGGTCGCGGGGCTGCTTGCCTCGGCCTCGATCTTCGCCAGCCTCACGGGAATGGCGTACCGGCCGCTCCGGCTCATTCCTCTCGCGATCGTGCTCGCGCTCATCGCCGTCGGCATAGGCGGCCGCCACGAGCGGCTGGCCACGGTCGCCGTAGGTATCGGCGCGCTCGGGTTCCTCGTGGGCATGGCCGTGGCCGTGGTCACGAGCAATCCCCTCTGGTAGGCGCCCGGCCCGACCGCTGGTCCCGCTGGTACAAAGAGATTCGTGGCTGATGTCGACGGCCTGAACTCCGGCTTCGCGCGGGACCTGCTCGAGCATTACCTCGAGAGCCCTGAATCCGTGCCGGTCGAGTGGCGGCGCCTGTTCGAGAGCGGCGATAGCGACGTCGTAGCCGGCCATCCCGGGCTCGCCCGCCTCCTGGCGAGCGTCGGCAACGGACACCCGCCCGCGGATTCGGACGGGTCCGCTCCGCCAGAGGCACCCACGGCCGTCGTCCAAGCGCCGGCGCTCGCTCGAGAGGAGGCGCCTGAGGAGTCACCGCCGGCCCCCGAGCCGACCTCGGAGGAGCTGCTCGGGGCGGTCGCGGCCGCGATGGCGTTGATCAAGGCGCACCGTATGCACGGTCACCTTGCCGCCCGTCTCGATCCGCTCGGCTCCGAGCCGCCGGGCGACCCGGCGCTCGAGCCGGAGCGGCTGATCCCGAGGCTCACAACCGAGCTTCAGGCCCTCGTCCCGGCCTCCGTCTTGCGGCTCTACGTTCCGGGCGAGACACTCGCAGAGGCCCTGCCGCGGCTGAGGGAGACCTACTGCGGCACGGTCGCCTTCGAAATCGAGCACATCGCCGACCACGAGAAGCGCGTGTGGCTCAGGCAGGCGATCGAGTCCGGCAAGTACCGCACGCCACTCCCTGCGGCTGAGCAGAGGCAACTGCTCGAGCGGCTGTCCCGGGTCGAGGGTTTCGAGCAGTATCTCCGCCGCGCCTTCCTCGGCCAGAAGCAGTTTTCAATCGAGGGCCTCGACGTGATGGTCCCGATGCTCGACGAGGCAATCGAGCTCGCCGCCGGGAACGGCGCCCACGAGGTCGTGATCGGGATGGCTCACCGCGGGCGGCTCAACGTTCTCGCCCACAACCTCGGCCTCGGCTACGACTCGATCCTGCGGGAGTTCGAGGGAGAGCGGACGATCGACGCGGTCGTTGTGACGGACGAGGGCGGCACGGGCGACGTCAAGTACCACCTCGGCGCCCAGGGCACGCGCTCGACCCCCGCCGGGGAGATCTCGGTGACGCTGGCCGCCAACCCGAGCCACCTCGAGGCGGTCGACCCGGTAGTCGAGGGTCGCGCCCGCGCCGAGCAGACCGACAGGTCGAGCCGCTCCGGCCTGCACGACCCGAGCATCGCGTTGCCCATCCTGATTCACGGAGACGCCTCGTTCGCGGGCCAGGGCGAGGTTGCCGAGACGCTCAACCTCTCCGAGTTGGACGGTTATTCCACCGGCGGTACGTTGCACCTGATCGCCAACAACCAGATCGGGTTCACGACCGACCCGAGCGAGGGGCGCTCGACGCGCTATTCCAGCGATCTCGCCAAAGGGTTCGACGTCCCGATCATCCACGTCAACGCCGACGACCCGGAGGGAGCGATCTCCGCAATCCGGCTCGCGCTCGCGTTCCGGCGGCGCTTCGAGAGCGACGTGGTCGTGGATCTCGTCGGTTATCGGAGGCACGGTCACAACGAGCAGGACGAGGCCGCGTACACACAGCCTCTGATGGCCGCCCAGATCGCCTCCCACCCAACGGTGCGAGACCAGTTCGCGCAAAGGCTGATCGCCGAGGGGATCATCGACAGGGAAGAGGCGGACCGGTTCGTGCAGGATGTGACCGCGAAGCTCAAGCAGGCTCACGAGGAGCTGAAGCAGACCTTCGGCGCTCCGCCGCCGCCTGAGGGAAAGATCCCGTACTCCACGGGGGACGACGCGGTCACGGCGGTTCCGGCCGAAACCCTTCGCCGGCTGAACGAGGAAACGCTCGTCACGCCGGAGCGGTTCACAGTCCATCCGAAGCTCAAGGGGCAGCTCGAGCGGCGACTGCGAGCGATCGACGAGGGTGGGATCGACTGGGGCCAGGCCGAGGCGCTCGCATTCGCATCGCTCCTCGTCGAGGGGATCCCGATCCGCCTCACCGGCCAGGACACGGAGCGCGGAACCTTCTCCCATCGCCACGCTGTCCTTCACGACGTGGAGACCGGAGAGCCGTACACGCCGCTGCAGAACATCGAAGAGGCGACGAGCTCCTTCGAGATCTACAACTCCCCGCTCTCCGAGTACGCGTGCCTCGGCTTCGAGTACGGCTACTCCGTCGCGGCACCGGAGGCCCTCGTCCTGTGGGAGGCGCAGTTCGGCGACTTCGTCAACGGAGCCCAGATCGTGATCGACCAGTTCATCGTCGCGGGGTTGTCGAAGTGGCGCGAGAGCACACGGCTGACGCTGCTCCTTCCGCATGGCTACGAGGGCAACGGGCCCGAGCACTCGAGCGCGAGGCTCGAACGGTTTCTGCAGCTCGCCGCGCAGGAGAACATCCGGGTGGCGAACCCTTCGACCTCGGGCCAGCACTTCCACCTTCTTCGGCGCCAGGCACTCGACGCGGCAGGACGCCCGTTGATCGTGATGACCCCCAAAGGGCTCCTGCGGCTGAAGCAGGCGTCGTCGATGCTCACGGAGCTCGCAGAAGGATCCTTCAGGCCGGTGATCGCCGACCCCCAGGCGGCGAGCGAGGCTGTCAGGCGACTCGTCGTCTGCTCGGGCAAGGTCTACTACGACATCGCCGGGCACGAGGCGAGGCAGGCCGCAGTCCACGTCGCGGTTGCGCGGATCGAGCAGCTCTATCCGTTTCCGGTCGAGGCCTACACAGAACTACTCGCGCGCTACCCGAACGTCCGTGAGGTCGTCTGGGCGCAGGAGGAGCCCCAGAACATGGGCGCGTGGCGAACGATCCGCCACCGGCTCGAGGCGCCCCTCCAGGAGCGGGCGATTCCTCTCGTCTACGCGGGCCGGCCGTGGCGCGCCAGTCCGAGCGAGGGGTATCCGACCGCCCACCTGCGCGAGCAGGACCGGATCGTGCGCGCCGCGCTCGCCACTCCCTCCTAGAGCGCGGCGAAGTCTCAGCGGCGGCGGTTGCGAACCCGGGCCCGCGCCTCTAGCACACGGGTCGCCACTCTCGGCCCGTGCTTTCGAGCGATGGCGATCACCTGCTTGCGCTGCTTGGGCGGAAGGCGACGCCAGATGTCCCACGCCGTCAATGCGACTCCGACAGGTCCGAGACGTCTCGTCAGCTTGGGGCGCACACTCCCATCCTCGCATAAGGCGGTCGCCCGTCAGCGAGCCGACCTACGGTGAGTTCTTCGGCGGCCCCGCATGGTCGTGGTTTTTGTCGTCGTGGTTTTTGTCGTCGTGGTTCTTGTCGTCGTGGTTCTTGTCGTCGTTTCCCCGGCTGGGGCGCGTCGGGTCGTCCTCGACCGTGGGCACGGGCGTTGGCGTGGGGGCGGCGGGGGTGGTCACCGCAAGCGTGGCGTCCGTCGTCGTGGTCGTCGCCGCGGAGGGAGCCGGAGGAGTTGGGGGCGTCGAGGTGCCGGTCGGAGCCGGAGCCGGAGGGCGGCTCGGCTTCGGTGTGGGGCCACGCCCGCCCCGGGTCGCGCGGGTCCTCGCGTCCGCGGGTGTAGGCGCATTGGCGGCAGCCAGGGCTGAGCCGGGGGAGACGACCCGCGCCGCGCGACCGTGAGCCGGCCGTCCGCCTGCCCGGCGGGCGCCGGCGGCGTGGGCCGAGCGCCGGAGCAAGGCGGCCGCAGCCGGGGCGGGAACTCCTCGTTCAAGGGAGGAGGGAGGAGCCGTCACGGCGTGACTCGGCTCTCGGGGAGGACTGGACAGCCTCGGCAGTCCCATCGCTGTGGCGATCGCTCCGGTCATCAGAACCGCCGCAACGACGCGGACGGTCGTCTGCCTCATGTAACTCCCCCTGTCGGCCGATAGCTCGTTCAGGGGATCTATCGGCACCCGGGGAGGAGGACTTGAAGGGAGTCCGTGGGTAGTTTCAAAGTCAAGCTCGTCGCCTACTTCCTGCTGCTGTCCCTCCTGCCTTTGGCGGCGGCGTTCTGGGGCTTCTCGACGGTCGCCTCGAAGAGTGAGACGCGGCGCGTCGACGCGCGCCTCGAGGCCGGGCTGCGGGCAACACTCGCGGCCTATCAGGAGCAGTTGACCGCCGCGGACGAGGCCGCGGCTGCGCTCGCACGGAACCCGCGGTTCCAGCGCGCGCTCGTCCGGAGAGACAGGGCCGCACTCGAGCGCCTGCTCCGCGGGCGGGCCCACCTGAGCGTGCAGGCCGCGGGCGGCTTTCGCGTCGGGACACGCGATCCGCACGCCGCCACCAGGGAGGTCGCGGTGCTCGCTCTCGGCACCTCACGCGGGGCCGTCATCGCGTCGGTGCCGCTCGACCAGGGCCTCGTCCAGAGGCTGGAAACACGATCGGGGCTCGAGCAGGGCGATCACGTCGTCCTGGTCGAGGGCGGTCGCGTCGCCGCCGGGCCGGCCGATGTCCAGGGCCCTCTCGACGTCAACTCCGGCAAGCCACACACCACGTCATTGAGTCGCACCCGCTACCGGGTGCTCGTCGCCGGGACGCTGGAGAAGAGCACCGGTGCAACGCTCGGGGTGATCAGCCCCCAGGCGCGAATCGACGCCGCGAACAGGGACGCGACGAATCAGCTGCTGATCGGGATCCTCGCCTCACTCCTGCTCGTCGCCTGCGTCGCCTACGTCGAAGGGCGGGCGATCGTCCGCAACATCCGCCGCCTCGTCGACGCGGCGCGCGCGGTGGCCAGAGGCGACCTGAAGCAGCGCGTTCCCGTCCAGGGCCACGACGAGCTCGCACTGCTCGGCCGCACCTTCAACCAGATGGCCTACCAGCTGCAGACGAGGGTCGACGAGCTCGACGCGGAACGAGGCCGTCTCCGGGACATCATCTCGCGCTTCGGCGAGGCGCTCGGGGCGACGCACGATTCCGGCCAGCTCATGCGCCTCGTCGTCGAAGGGGCGGTCGAGGCGACCGGAGCGTCGGGCGGCGTGCTGGTCGGCCCGGCGGGTGAGCTCGTGAAGGTCGGCGACCCGGGCAACGGCGGAGAGCGAATCGAGGTCGCCGTCCACGCCGGCGACCAGGACTTCGGCTCGCTCATGCTCTTCGGCGACGCGTTCCAGGACGAGGATCGGGTAACGGCGACGTCGCTTGCCGCGCAGGCCGCGGTGGCGCTCGACAACGCCCGCCTCCATCGGATCGTCGAGCGCCAGGCATTGCTCGACGGCCTGACCGGGCTCCCGAACCGGCGTCAATGCGAAGACACGCTCGCGGACGAGCTCTCGCGCGTCGAGCGCTTCGGCGGCGCGCTCTCCGTCGTCGTCGCCGACCTCGACTGGTTCAAGGACGTCAACGACCGCTACGGCCACCCCGCGGGCGACTCGGTGTTGCGCGAGTTCGCCGCTCTCCTTCAGGAGACGGTGCGGGAGGTCGACCTCGCCGGGCGCTGGGGCGGGGAGGAGTTCCTCCTGATCCTGCCCGGGACCGACCTTGCGGGCGGCGCCCGCGTCGCGGAGCGGATCCGCGTGGCGCTCCAGGCCCGGATCGTGCTCTCGGCCGAGGGAGCTCCGATTCACGTGACCGCGAGCTTCGGGGTGGCCGCGACGCCGCCGGCCGCAGCGGCCGCCGAGCTGTTCGCGGCGGCCGATGCCGCCATGTTCGAGGCGAAACGGAGCGGGAAGAACCGGGTGCAGACCGCGCCCGAGGGCGTCCGGCATCCGTAGCGGCCCGTACGCTTTCGCTGGAAAATGGCCGCTGACGGGCTAGAATCCGCCGCGAACCACCGCCCCGTCCCCGCACCAGGAGAGTCCATGCCGGTCGAAACGCCGTCTGTCTTCGCGCAGGTCATCCAGGACCATCTCGAGTTGAAGGAGCGAAACGCGAAGCTCGAGGAGTCGATGCCGATCGGGCGCTACCACGCCGTCGATCCGTTCGACAACCATCCGCTGTTCAAGACCGAAGAGCAGGCTCGTCTCGAAGAGACGTTGGACGGTGAGGAGTCGGCCGTCTCGGTCGAGCCCACCGTCCTGGCGTGGCCGGGTGAGGAGACGGTCGAGCACGCGCCGCAGGACTCGGAGGAGAGCTCCGGGCTCTGGGGTCGGAGCCGCGACTTCGACTGGGGCGACTGACGACTTCCACACGCGCCTTCGCGGCGTCGTAGGCTAGGGGCCTTCCGACGACTTGGGAGGCCGTCATGAAGCGACTCTTGCTCGGATTTCTGTTGACCACGGGCGCCGCCTACGCGTTCCGTGCCTGGTTCGCACCAGAGCCCCTTCCGTCCTGGAAAGAGGCCGGCCCGGATGAAGAGGATCTGAGCTCCGATCTCGCACAGCGCGCCCGGCAGGCCGAAGGCGCGGAGCAGACGGAGGAAACGCCTATCACCTGAGCGTGCTAACGGCTATCAGGTCGCCCACGACCATCTTCTGACCTCACGGCCGTCGTGGGGAACCCCTCATCCGGGGGATATCAGCGCGGTCCTCTCACGCTTTGCTTTGTTGGTTCCGAAACAAGGGGAACTGCGGCTGCAGCCACCGACTTCCCCGACACCAATGAGCGACCACGCCCTTGATCTCCGGCTCGTCTCCGAGGTCCGAGACCTCGGGGCCTCCAAGGACGGCTCCGCCCTCGTCGAGTCGTATCGCCGCCTGGCCGACGTGTTCCACGAGGTCCTGGCCGAGCAGAGCCTGGACACACTCTTCGACCGCATCTCCGATGCACTGGCGGACCTCGTCCCGCACGATGCGCTCACGATCTACGAGGCGGATGAGCCGCGCCGGCTGCTCACCCCGGTCTGGGCGCGGGACAAATGGGCGGAGAAGATCCTCGCGGACACCTGCCCCTTCGGGCAAGGCCTGACCGGTTGGGGCGTCGAGCATCGCGAGTCCGTGCGCGTCAACCAGGCGCACCTCGACCCACGCGTCATGACCGTCGCCGGTACTCCCGCCGACGAGCCCGAGGCCCTCATCACGATTCCGCTGATCGCACGCGGCTCGATCAAGGGCGCGCTCAACGTCTACCGCCTCGGCGAGACCGCGTCATTCGACGACGACGAGTTCGAGCTCGCGAAACGCTTCGGCGACGCCGCGGCCCTCGCCCTCGACAACGCCCAGATCCGCGCGCGGCTCGAGCACCAGGCGCAGACCGATCCGCTGACCGGCCTCTACAACCATCGGGCGTTCCACGAGCGCCTGCGGAGGGCCCTTGCGGACGCGAGCCGGTCGCACGAGTCCGTTTCCATCGTCATGCTCGACATCGACGACTTCAAGCGCGTCAACGACATCTTCGGCCACGGTTCCGGCGACGAGATCCTGCGCAGCCTCGCCGACACGCTGAAGGACTCGGTCCGGGCCACCGACATCGTCTATCGCCTCGGCGGAGAGGAGTTCGCCGTCATCCTCACCTCCCGCGCGCCGCGGAGCGCCGAAGGGCTTGCGCGCCGGCTGGTGGCGCGCATCGGAGCCGTCGAGTTCGATCCCGCCGGACGCATCACCGTCTCGGTCGGCCTCGCGCGGAGCCCCGACCACGCCATGAACCCGCGCGAGCTGGTCGCGTGCGCGGAGGCCGCGATGATGGCCGCGAAGGCACGCGGGAAGAACCAGATCGTGCTCTACGACGATTCATCGCTCGAGCGCCCGGGCGGAGAACAGGTGCCGTCGGCGCGGGACGTCCGCTCGGTCGCGCACATGAAGATGCTCCAGAGCCTCGGGGGCAAGCTGAACCGGCTGACGGACGTGCGAGAGATCGGCAGGATGATCGCGACCGAGCTCCGCGCGTTGATCGACTACCACAACTGCCGCGTCTCGCTCGTCGAGGGGAATCAGGTCATGCCGATCGCGTTCCTCGGCCAGTTCACGAGCGAGACGCAGGAACCGCTCGAGATCCTCGCCTGCGAGGTCGGCGAGGGCATCACCGGTCGCGTCGCCCAGACTGGCGAGCCGCTGCTGATCGGAGACGCCGCCAACTGCGAGTTCGCCCGCATGCTCCCAGGCACCGATGCGATCGACGAGTCCCAGATCGTCGTCCCCCTGACGTACGGCACCCGGGTCGTCGGGGTCATCGTGATCTCGAAGCTCGGGCTCGACCAGTTCGACGAGGACGATCTTCGACTGCTCGAAGTGCTCGCAGGCCATGCCGCGGTTGCGCTGGAGAACGCGAGCCTCTACGAGTCCGCGCGGCGGGAGGCAGAGCGGGCGACCGCGCTCCTCGAGTTCAGCCGGCAGCTCTCCGTCGCGGAGGGCATCGACGAGGTCGTCGACCGGATCGTCGAGCTCTCGGCGCGCGCGCTCGATGCGGATCGTGTCTCTGTCTGGTTCCAGGAGGCCGTCGGAGACGCCATGCGCGTGCGCGCGGCACATGGCTATTCACAGCTCGAGCTCGAGCGCCTGTGGGACACGCGGTTCGACCGCGAGCAGGCGGACGTCTTCCTCTCGGGCGGAGAGCCGTTCGTCTTCGCGGATCACCACTTCGGCGCCGTCGCGGGAACCGTCGACGACGGCGCCGCCCGGCCGTTTGCGGTCGCGCCTCTGACGCTCGACGGCGGCCGGCGCGGCTGCATCGCGGTCAGCCTGCGCGACGGCGAGTTCACGGACCGCCAGCTTCGCCTGCTGGCGGGAATCGCCGATCAGGCGAAGCTTGCCCTCACGAACGCAGGGAACTTCCAGAACCTCGAGCGAACCTTTCTCGAGACTGTCGAGGCGCTGGCGAACGCGCTCGAGGCGAACGACGAGTACACGTCCTCGCATGCGCGTTGGATCACCGACCTTGCGCTCAAGGTCGGCCGGTCTCTCGGGCTCGACGGACGGGCCCTCAAGCGGCTGGAGCTCGGTGCCCTCTTCCACGATATCGGGAAGATCGGCATTCCGGAATCGATCCTCTCCAAGCCCGGCCCCCTGACGGTCCCCGAGCGCGAGCTGGTCGAGAGCCACCCGGAGCTCGGCGAGAAGATCATCGGCCCCATCGACCGCCTGGAGGATGTGCGCCCGATCGTGCGTCATTGCCACGAGCGATTCGACGGCGCCGGCTATCCGGACGGGCTGTCTGGAGAGGACATCCCGATCGAGTCGAGGGTCATCCTCGTCTGCGATGCGTACCACGCGATGACGACCGATCGCCCGTACCGCAAGCGGCTCACTGTGACCGAGGCGGTCCGGCGGCTGGACGACGGGTCGGGGACGCAGTTCGATCCGCGCGTCGTCGAGGCATGCAAGCGCGTGCTCGAAGAGCGCGAGCGCAGCTAGCCGCGCCGCGCGTCGGAGAAGGCGTCGAGCCCTTCGCTGAAGCTCAGATGAGCACGCGGGGCGACTTCTTCTCGTAGCCGGAGACGCTCGGCGTCCTCGAGCGCCCGCTCGCGCCGGCGGATGCTCTCCTGCTGAACTGCGAGACCAGCCTGGAGGCGGAGGAGCTCCGCCTCTCGCCCCTCGAGCTCGGCCTCGCGTGCGGCGATTCGCGCCTCCAGCTCGTCGGCCCTCCGACTGCTCTCCTCGTCCCAGCGCTGGTCTCTCTCGCGGCCGGCCCTCTCCCGCTCGCCCAGCTCACGCTCGCGTCGCTCGAGCGCCTGCGTTCGCTCGTCGAGCGCTCGGAGCCGTG
>DATDDZ010000257.1:0-10158 GCA_036523555.1 Gaiellaceae bacterium | reverse complement strand
CCGAGCTGGAAGAGCTCGAGCAGAGACTCGATCGCCGCGAGCGCGACCTGGTGAGCTACGTCGACCAGCTACAGGGCGCGATGTCCGGCTCGGACGACGCCTGGTGGGCCCGCCCCGCCGGCGGCGACGGCGGCGTCAGGTAACCGGACGAAAGCTGCGCTTCCGTCCGGAGGTTAGGTTCGCCGCTTCGCGGTAAAACGCGCGCGGTCAGGCCCGCACGCTCCACTGGGTATTCGGTCAGCAACTGTCTTCTTCCGTACGGGCACGGGCGCTGAAGCGTCCGCGCCCGTATCACTCCGCCTCCCGCTAGTGACTTCGCACTAGCGTCCGGCCCTCCGGTATCTGGTGATCGAGCTCACACAGGGAAGACGACCTCGGCGCGCGTTCCTCCGCCCGCGCTGAGCTCGAGCCGCCCCTGAAGCTCGTCGCGCACGAGCGCTCGCACGATCGACAGCCCGGTCCCCGCCGGCTCACCCGCGATTCCCGCGCCGTCGTCGGCGATCGCCAGAACGATCTCGCCGTTTCGCTGCGCTAGCTCGATGCGCACGGTCTCGCCTCCGTGCTCGAGCGCGTTCTGCAGAAGCTCGCTGAACACGAGCGCCAGCGCGGTTGCGCGATCGCCCGCAAGCGACACCGGCGCGAGCTCGGCGTGAACCTCCTTGCCGGCCGCGAGCCCCTGGACGAGCATCGCGCGCAGGCGGTCGAGCAGGTCGCGCAGCTCGACGACCTCGTCACGCTGCTCGGTCAGCACCTCGTGCACGGCCGCGATCGCGAGGATCCGGTTGACGGAGTCCTCCAACGCCTGCCGCGGATCGGCGTGCTCCGAGCGCGCCTGTAACCGCAGCAACGACGCGACGGTCTGCAGGTTGTTCTTCACGCGGTGATGGATCTCTTGCGCGAGCACCCCGCGCATCACGGCGCGGCCGTGCTCGAGCGCGACCGCCGCGTGATGCGCAATCGACGTCAGGAGCGAGCGCTCGTCGGCGGTGAACGGCGTGTCTCGGTCGCAGACGAGCTCGCCGATCTGCCGCCGCTTCCAGCGGAGGGGAAGCCTGACGTTGAAAGCGCCCGCCCGCCCCTCGGGCCAGGCGATGTTCCCGTCCTCGAGCACGAGCGCCGCACCGGTGGCGCCGACAGCCTCCATCGTCGTCGTCACGATCGCCTCGAGCGACTCCTCGAGGTAGAGCGACTCCGAGACCGCTTCGGAGATCTTCGCCAGCGCTTCGAGCTCTGCCACGCGGCTCTGCGCCTGCGCATAGAGCCGAGCGTGCTGGATCGTCTGCGCGACCTGATCGGCGATCGCCGTGAGGAGGTCGATCTCGTCCCGCGTGAACTCGCGCGGCTCGAGCGTCCGGACGTTGAGAGCACCCGCAAGCCGCTCGCGCGCAAGGATCGGCACGGCCAGAATCGACTCGTACTCCTCCTCCGGGAGGTTCGGGAAGAGCTTGAAGCGCGGATCGAGGTGAGCCTGCGACGGGATCATCACGGGCGCACGCTCGGCAGCAGCCGTGCCCGTGATCCCCTCTCCAGGGCGCATCCGCGGGCGCCGGGTCATTTCCGCGACGCTCGTACCGTGCGTCGCGCGCAGGACGAGCTCGTCGGTGCCTTCGTCGTAGAGGTAGACGAAGCAGGCCTCCGTGCCGAGAACGTCGGCGACCTTGCGCGCGACGAGCCCGAGTACCTCCTCCAGATCGAGCGTCGAGTTGACGGCCGCGATCGTCTCGATCAGAAGCCGGAGGTGGCGCTCGCGCGTGTCCATGTGGAACTAGGCTAACGCCGTGAGCAAGTACGACTGGTTGCTCTTTCTGCACGTGACCGGCGCGTTCTGTGTTCTCGGCGGCGCGGTCATGGCCGGCGTCTTCAACATCGCCGCGCTCCGTCGCGAGCGACCCAGCGAAATCGCGCTCCTGTTCCGTCTCACCCGCGTCGCGGTCGTCGCCATCGGTCTCGGGATGGGGCTCACGCTCGTGTTCGGCCTGTGGCTGGTCCACTACCGCGGCTACGGCTGGAGCCAGACGTGGATCGTGCTCGCGCTCGTGTTTTGGACGCTGTCGAACGCACTCGGCGGGATCGGGGGCGGCCGGGAGAAGCGGCTGCGCCAACTGGCCGAGCGGCTCGCGTCGGAGGGCGACGCGCCCAGTCCGGAGCTGTCGGGGCAACTGCGCGACGTCCGCTGGCTCGCCCTGAATTGGACCAGCGGCCTCCTGATCGTCACGATCGTCGCGCTGATGGTCTGGAAGCCGGGCACCTGATGGTCGCTGTCGTCCTCCCGAACTGGCGCGTGTTCCTGCACGTGCTCGGCTCGATCGTGCTCGTGGGGAGCGTGGGAGCCGTCGTCGTGCTCGCGATCGCTACGAAGAGGCGTCCAGGCCACTCGGCCCTCCTTTCGCGGCTCGCATTCCGGACACTCCTCTTCGCCGTCATTCCGGCCTGGTTCCTGATGCGCGTGCCCGCGCAGCTGGTCGTGGATCGCGAGTACCCCCACGACAGCCCGACCTGGGTCGGGATCGGCTTCAGCGTCTCGGAAGGTGTGGGCGTCGTCATCCTCGCGAGTGCGGTGGTCGCGTACCTGAGCGCCAAGCGCGGCGGGGTGGGCCGGCTGGCGACGACTCTCGCCCTGCTGGCGCCGATCCAGCTCGCCGCTCTCGCCGTCGCCTGGTGGGCGATGACGACCCGGCCCTCATAGCGATTTACAAAACCCTTACGGCGCGGAAGGTTTTTTCTTTGCAGACGGGAAATAGGGTCGACATATGTCCGCGCTGCCCCTCAACCTCGTCGACACGGCCGGGTTCCTGGTCGCCGACAACCGGGGCCGGGTGATCGGGAAGGTCGAGTGCCCGATGTACGGGACGCTCCCGGACGTCCCCGATGCGCTGGCCGTGAAGAGTGGGTTCCTCTCGCGTCAACGACGACTCGTTCCGGCCGACACGATCGCCGAGGTCGACCGCCGGAGCAACGTCGTCGCGCTCCGCGTCGCGCGCGAGTCGATCCGCCGCTTCCTCTAGAGACCGCTCGGGCTGTGTCTAGAGGCCGCTCGGGCTCTGCCCGGCGGCCGTCTCAACTCGCCCCGCAAAACGACCACGAGCTGCGCGAAATCGCAGCAGCTCGCAGTCGGCCGTCAGTTGGGCCCCGCAGGCCGCAGAGCACTCCGGGACCAAGTGACATTTTCACCTTTTCTCGCCCTGTCGACAAGGCCGAACTGTCGGATCGGCCAGGAGCTCACAGCACGGACAGGTACTTGTCGAGCTCCCACTGGGACAGCTGCACGCGGTACTCGTCCCACTCCTTTCGCTTCAGCTCGACGTAACGGTCGAAGATGTGCGGGCCGAGCGCCTTCCTCACGAGGTCGGAGCCCGCGAGCTCTTCGACGGCCTCCCCGAGCGTCTCGGGAAGCGCCACGATGCCGCGCTCGCGCCGCTGGTCGGGGGTGAGGTGGTAGAGGTTCGTCTCCATCGGGTCGGGGAGCTCATAGCCGTGCTCGATGCCCTCGAGCCCCGCATGGAGCAGGGCGGCGAAGGTGAGGTACGGGTTGCACGCCGGGTCGGGGCAGCGGATCTCCGCCCGGGTGGCCTGCTCGGCACCGGGCTTGTAGAGGGGGATCCGGATCAGCGCCGAGCGGTTCCGCCGCGACCAGGCGACGTAGACCGGCGCCTCGTAGCCCGGCACGAGCCGCTTGTACGAGTTGACCCACTGCGCGAAGACCGCCGTGATCTCCCGCGCATGCCTGAGCTGGCCGGCGATGAACGCCTTGCCGGTGGGCGAGAGGTGCCACTCGTCGTCACCGTCGAAGAAAGCGTTGCGGCCGTCCTTGAACAGCGACTGGTGCGTGTGCATGCCGGAGCCGTTCTCGCCGAAGATCGGCTTCGGCATGAACGTCGCGTGGAAGCCCGCCTTCTTCGCGATCTCCTTGACGATCAGGCGGTACGTGACCGTGTGGTCGGCCATGGAGAGCGCGTCGGAGAAACGCATGTCGATCTCGTGCTGCGACGGCCCGACCTCGTGGTGGACGTACTCGATCGGGATCCCCATCGACTCGAGCGCCCGGACGGTCTCCTGCCGGAGCTCGCTGGCGGCGTCCATCGTCGTCATCGCGAAGTAGCCGCCCTCGTCGAGCGTCTCGGTGCCCTGGTTGTCCTTGAAGAGAAAGTACTCGAGCTCGGGGCCGACGTTGAAGGTGTCGAAGCCGAGCGCCGACATACGGTCGAGCGCGCGCCGCAGGACGTGGCGGGGATCCCCGTCGTAGGGCTTGCCGTCCGGCGTGACGATGTCGCAGATCATGCGCGCCACCTTCGTCTCCCCTTCCTTCCACGGCATCAGCTGAAAGGTCTCGGGATCCGGGATGGCGACCATGTCCGATTCCTCGATCGCGTTGAAGCCGGTGATCGACGAGCCGTCGAAGCCCATGCCGTCGTCGAGCGCATCCTCCATCTCGCTCGGGGTGACCGCAAAGCTCTTGAGGTGGCCCTCGATGTCCGTGAACCAGAGCAGGACGAACTCGACGCCCTCCTGCTCGATCCGGGCGAGCGCCTGCTTCCGCGAGTCCTCGCTCGACGTTGCCCGGTTCCGTGTCTCGACTTGCGCCATGAACTCCTCCTCGAAACGCAAAAAGCCCCGAGCGCGGACGACGCGCCCGAGGCTGCGTTGCCTCGCTGACGAAGCGAGTCTATACCGTACGGCCGTGCGCGTCCTCGTCACCGGCGGAGCGGGATTCATCGGCTCACACTTCGTCAAGCGAATGCTCGCCGCGGGGGAAGAGGTCGTCGTCCTCGACAAGTTCACCTACGCGGGCAACGCCGCCAACCTGCCGGAGGGCGCCGACTGCCGGCGCGGGGACATCGCCTCGCGGGAGGACGTCGACCTGATCGGCCCGGTCGACGCGATCGTCAACTTCGCGGCCGAGACGCACGTCGACCGCTCGATCATGGGCCCGGAGGAGTTCGTGCGCACCGACGTGCTCGGCACGCTCGTCCTGCTCCAGGCGGCCGAAAAGCTCAGCGCACGGCTCGTCCATGTCTCGACGGACGAGGTCTACGGCGACGTCGAGCCGGGGTGGTCGTCGCGGGAGGACGACGCGCTGCGGCCGTCGAGCCCGTACAGCGCCTCGAAGGCGGGCGGCGACCTCCAGGTGCTGGCGGCGGTGCGGACGTTCGGAGTCAACGCCTCGGTCACGCGCGGCTCCAATACCTACGGGCCGAACCAGTATCCCGAGAAGATCCTCCCCCTCTTCGCGACCAATGCGCTCGTCGGCGAGCCGCTGCCGCTGTACGGCGACGGCCGCCAGGTACGGGACTGGCTTCACGTCGAGGATCACTGCGCGGGCATCGAGCTCGTGCTCCGAGAAGGCGAGGCCGGGGAGATCTACAACATCGGCGCGGGCGAGGAGCACGAGAACGTCGAGCTGACACAGCTGATCCTCGATCACCTGGGAGCTGACTCCTCGCTCGTCCGCCACGTCGAGGACCGCGCCGGCCACGACCGCCGTTACTCCCTCGACACGGCCAAGCTCCGCGGCCTCGGCTGGGAGCCGCGACGCATGTGGGAGGACGGAATCCGCTCCACGGTCGACTGGTACCGCCAGCGTAGAGACTGGTGGGAGCCGATCAAGCGCTCCGGTGGCTATCGCGAGTATTACGAGAAGCAGTACGCCGCCCGGCTGCGCTGAGCCGCCCGTCGCGCCGCTCTCGCATGAGATCAGCGATTCGTAAAGAAAAGATCCTGCTCATGGGCACTTTGCTAGCCTCGGTCGCGTTCTAGCCGCTCAATGCGCCGAACGCTTCTACTCGCTTCTGTCACCTTGCTCGTCGCCGGCGCAGCGGCGTCCGCGCGCGTCTCGGCGCAGGCGCCCGCGCCGGTTGGCACGGCAACGTTCGTGATCACCGGCCACGGTTGGGGGCACGGCGTCGGTCTCAGCCAGTACGGAGCCTACGGCTACGCACAGAAAGGGTTCGACTACACCAAGATTCTCCTGCACTACTTCCCCGGCACAGAGATCGGCGCCGCGCCGGTCTCGAAAGTCCGCGTGCTGCTCGCCGGCGCCGCGAAGTCGCTCAAGCTCGGGTCCGATCAGGACTTCCGCGTACGAGACGGTTCGGGCGCGGTCCACACAGTCGCGGCCGGGACCTACACGCTCACACCCGGGCTCAAGCTCACGGTCGACGGCAGCACGAAGCCGGCTGGGCTCACCGGACCGCTCGTCTTCCAGACGAGCGGCGCGCCGCTCTCGCTCAACAGGCCCTATCGCGGGACGATTCAAGTCGACGTCGTCAACGGGAAGCTCCGCGCGATCAACATCGTCGGCCTCGAGCAGTACCTGTGGGGCGTCGTGCCGGCCGAGATGCCGTTCCAGTGGGCGGCCGAGGCCCTGAAGGCACAGGCCGTCACCGCACGCTCCTACGCCCTTGCCACGCGCAAGACCGCCGCACCGTTCGACCTCTACCCGGATACGCGTAGCCAGATGTACCTCGGAGTGGATCACGAGAAGCCGTCGACGACGGCGGCCGTGAACGCGACCGCGGGCCAGGTGGTGCTCTACCAGGGCCAGGTCGCCAAGACCTACTTCTTCTCGACTTCCGGAGGCCGCACGATGTCGGCCGAGGACGCCTGGGGGACGCCCGTGCCGTACCTCGTCTCGGTGCCCGACCCCTACGACACCATCTCGCCGCACCACGACTGGGGGCCGCTGACGTTCACGGGCGCCAAGCTCGCGAAGCTCCTCAAGCTCCCGGGAAGCGTCCTCGACCTCCAGCCCGATCTGAACTCGTCCGGCAGGGTCAAGTCCCTGAACGTCGTCGGCACGAAGACGACGGCCTCCATCCAGGCGACCGACCTGCGGAGGAAGCTCGGGCTGCGCTCGACGTGGTTCAGCGTGGGCGTGCTGTCACTCAGCGCGCCACCGCAGGCCGTGATCTTCGGCAACCGCGCACGACTCACCGGCGTCGCCCGCGGGCTCACGCAGACCATCCTCGAACAGCGCCAGGGCGCCGACTGGCAGGCTGTCGGCTCCGTCAAGTCCGACGACGCCGGCGCGGTGAGCGTCGTCGTGAAGCCGTCGATCACGACCCAGTACCGGCTCGCCAGCGGAAAGGTCTCGGCCGCGGGAGTCCGAGTGCCTGTCGCCTCTTTCGTCCGCCTCCTGGCCCCGCAGACCCAGACACAGCTGCGCGGGCTCGTGCGGCCGGCCTCGGTCGCGGGAGCCCGCGTCTGGGTCCAGCGACAACAGGGTGCCGGCTGGGCAACCGTCACCCAGACGACCGTCGCCTCCGACGGGACGTTTGCCGTGAACCTGCAACTCACGTCGGGCGTGTATCGCGCACGCGTCGCCTCTGGCCACGGCTTCGTCGCCGGCACGAGCGCGGTGCTCCAGGTCTCGAGTTCGTGAGAGTCGCAACAGCCGCGGCGCTGGCGCTCCTCCTCGCGCCGGCCGCCGCCGCCCTCTCGACCAGGACGAGCTTCGCTCCGACCGACCCTCTGGTGCCGCGGCAGTACTACCTCGCGCAGGATCACGCGTTCGACGCGTTCCCCGCAGAGCTGCCGGTGCTGACCCCGGTGAGGGTCGCGATCATCGACTCCGGCATCGACGGCGGCCACCCCGAGTTCCCGCGCTCGCGTCTCTGGGCGGCTCGAAGCTGGGTCGGGGGCAGCCCGCTGACCGACGAGGAGGGCCACGGGACGTTCGTCGCCGGGCTGATCGGGGCCGCGATTGACAACAACGAGGGAATCGCGGGCATGGCGTTCCCGGCGCAGCTCGTGATCGCAAAGATCGCCCGTACCGACCAGACGATCGACATCCGGAACGAGGCGGAGGCGATCCGCTGGGCCGCCGACATGGGCGCGCGCGTGATCAACCTGTCGATCGGCGGGCTGCGCGACCCGTTCCACCCACGGCGCGACACGTACTCGCAGCTCGAGGCGGACGCGATGGAGTACGCAGTGCGGAAGGGTGCGGTGCTGGTCGCGGCGGTCGGCAACTCGGACGAGGCGCCGCAGACTCCGTGGCCCTACGCCAGCTACCCGGCGGCGCTTCCCCACGTGCTCGGAGTGAGCGCTCTGACCCCCTCCGGGAACGTGCCCGCCTTCTCCGACCGCGACCGGATCTTCAACGACGTCTCGGCGCCAGGGCAGGAGATCTACTCGACGCTTCCGAGGGCGTTGACCTCGTTCCGCCCGCTCTGCCAGAACCAGGGCTACTCGGACTGCGGGCCGGACGAGTTCCGCCACGCCGCCGGAACGTCATTCGCGGCGCCTCAGGTCTCCGCGGCCGCCGCGGTCCTGATCGCGCTGAGGCCGAGCCTCACTCCCGACCAGGTGATCAACATCCTCGAGCGATCGGCAACCGACGTGAACGCTTCGAACGGGTGCAAGCAGTGCCCCCTCCTGCGCGACGCGCTCAGCGGCTGGGGGCGCCTGGACGTCTCCAAGGCCGTGGCTGCCCTGGACGGCGTCCTGCCTCCCCCCGACAGGTACGAGCCGAACGACGACGCCGGACGCCACGCCGTGACGATCACGTCCAAGGTCACCACGGTGAAGGCGACGATCGACTTCTGGGACGACCAGATCGACGTCTATCGCCTCCGCCTCCGCAAGGGGGAGCGCATCCGGATGACGCTCGACGGTCCTGCTGGCGCGACCTCGAACCTCCTGCTCTGGCGGCCGGGCACGAAGCGAGTCGGCGACCTGCGCACGCAGCACCTCCGCGCGGCGCAGGCGATCGGGCCGGGCGCGTCGCACCGGCTCGCGTATCGCGCACGGCAGAGCGGCTGGTACTACGCGGAGGTCAAGCTGGTCACCCGCGGCTTCGGCCCGTACGAGCTGGGCTTCACGAAGGGCTGAGCAGCTCCTCAGGCGGCACGTCTCGCAGGATGCGCGCGGGATTCCCGACGACGACGACTCGGGGCGGCACGTCCTTCACGACCACGGCTCCCGCGCCGACGAAGGCGTCTTCGCCGATCTCGACGCCCGGACACAGGACGGCTCCGCCTCCCACCCTCGCCCCGCGGCGGATCGTCGGGCCCTTGCGCAGCTCGTGCCGCTTCTCGGTTCGGCCCATGAGGTTGTCGTTCGTCGTCTGGACGCAGGGCGCGACGAACACGTGCTCCTCGAGGATCGAGTACGCGGTGATGTAAGCCATCGCCTGGATCTTCGTGTCCGCTCCGATCGTCGTGTCGTTCTCGACCAGCGACCCCCTGCCGACGACGACGTCGTCCCCGATCTCGCACCGCTCGCGGACACACGCCTGATCGCCGATGATCACTCGCTCGCCGATCCGCGTCCCCGCGAACACGATCGCACCGGTCGAGACAATCGTGCCCGCACCGAGCTCGAGCGGCGGCTGCGGCTCACGCGACGCCGTCGAGCGCGGCGACAACGACGGCTGCTTGCCGACGACGGCACCGTCGAGGATCCTGCAGCCCTCTCCGAGGACCGTGCCCGGGTAGACGACGGCGGTGGGGGCGATCTCGGCGTTCAAGCCGGAACGGTCTCGAGCGAGGCCTGCAGCTGCTCGAGGGCGCGGACGACGAGAAGGCCGTCACGTGCAGCCTTCAGCGGATCGCCCTCGCCGGCGACGAGCCGCAGGAAGTGCTGGCACTCGAGCCGGAGCGGCTCCAGGAGGGGGACTTTGGGGCTGTAGATGTCACCCGTCCTCGTCCGCCACTCCCCGTACGTGGTGGTGGGCTCCTCCGGAGCCTTGTCGTAGACGGTGACCTTTCGCTCCGGCTCCATGTCGTCGAAGACGGCCATCTTGTCCCGGCCGACGACCGTGATGCGCCGGATCTTGTGGGGATCGAGCCAGGACAGGTGGAGATGGGCGATCTTGCCGGAGGGAAACGTGAGGTAGCAGAAGACGATGTCCTCGACTCTCGGGTTGAGGAACGCGTTGCCGCGCGCGAGGAGCTCATTCGGCTCCTCGCCGACCAGGTACAGGAGCACCGACAGGTCGTGCACGCCGAGCGACCAGAGGGCGTTCTCGTGCGTCCGAATCGTCCCGAGGTTCTGCCGGTTGCCGTAGACGCAGAGGACATCACCGAGATCACCCGAGTCGACGATCTCCTTCAGCTTCTGGATACCCGGGTGGTAGAGGAGCAGGTGTCCGGGCATCAGCACGCGGCCCCGTGCTTCGGCAAGCTCGCACAGCTCCTCCATCTCGACGCCGCGCATGGC
>DATDDZ010000256.1:0-5623 GCA_036523555.1 Gaiellaceae bacterium | reverse complement strand
GAACAACTTCTGGTACGCGGGCCACTACTCGTTCATCACGTACAGCGTCCTGTACTACCCGCTCTCGGCGCTCCTCGGGGTCAACGTGCTGGCGCTCGCGTCGATCACGGCCGCGGCGATCGGTTTTACCGTCGTTGTGGGCCACGAGTGGGGCCTCACGGCCCGCTGGTCGAGCCGGACGTTCGCGGTCGTCTGGGCAGGCACCGTCCTCTCGGCGGCGTTTCCCTTCGCGCTCGGCGCGGCGCTCGCTCTGCTGAGCCTCTGGGCGCTGCAACAGGGATTCCGGTGGCGGTTCAGCCTCCTGGTCGTCCTCACCCTGGCCGCGAGCCCGCTGGCTTTCGCGCTGCTCGTCGTGATGCTCGCCGGCGTGGCGGTGACGCGGCTCGCGCATCCGCGTGGGCTCGTCGTCCCGCTGGCCGTCGTGACGGCTGCCGGGCTGGTCGAGCTCGCGGTCCTCCGGCTCTTCCCAGACGGTGGCCGCTTCCCGTTCCGTGCCTCCGAGCTCGTGCCCGCGGTGGCCTTCTGCGTCCTCGGCGCCCTGGTCGCCAGACGGCGTGGGCGGCCGCTTCTCGGCATCTACCTCGCCTACCTCGTCGCCTGCGTCCTGGCGTACGCGCTGCCGACGGCGCTCGGCTCGAACATCGAGCGACTGCGCTATGCGGCGATTCCGCTCGCCGTGCTCTCGATCTCGGTCTCGGGGTGGCGCCCGCTGAAGATCGCGCTACCGCTGCTCGTCGTGGCGACGACCTGGAACGTCACGCCGCTGATCGCCAACTTCAGGCATGCCGCCAACGATCCGAGCTCCTCTCCCGTGTACTGGCAGCCGGCGCTCGGCTACCTCAAGGGCCGCGTCACGCCTGCCTATCGCGTGGAGGCCGTCGACACACTGGAGCACTGGCCGGCGCTCTACCTGCCGGAGGCCGGGATCTCGATCGTCCGCGGCTGGTACCGGCAGAACGACTTCCCGACGAACGATGTGCTCTACGGCAGCCTCGGCCACGCGGCCTACCGTCACTGGCTCAGATCTCTGGGCGTACGCTACGTCGTCCTGAGCGACGCGCCGCCGGATTACAGCTCGCGGGCGGAGGCCGCGCTCGTCAGGGGCGGGGTGGCCGGCATTCGACCGGTCTTCCGCGGACGACACGTGACGGTGTACGAGGTCGAGGGCGCGAAGCCGATCATCACAGGCCCGGCGAAGGCGACGGTCGTCGGGATGTCTCCGACAAGGCTCTTCCTGCGAGTCGGGGCGCCCGGGACGTACCGGCTCGCGGTCCGGTTCTCGCCGTACTGGCGCACGTTCCAGGGGTGCGTCGCCGAGCGGGAGGACGGGATGATCCAACTCACCACGTTCAGGGCAGGCGCGGTCAACCTCGACTTCAAGCTGAACGTGCATCGCGGCCTCGAAGTCCTCACGGGTCTCCAGCCGAGCCGCTTCTGTCGCGGCTGAGTCGCGAAGGCGTCCGTCTACGGGCGTCGCGCGCGACGTCGTTGGCTACCATCGCCGAGTGGCCGAGGAGCATGCGCAGCCCCTGAGCGACCAGCTCGAGGAGATCAGGGCCCAGCTTGCCTGGGTCCGTGATTACCTTTGACCCGGATGCGCTCGTCTCACGTCGGCAAGAGCTAGAGACCGAGATGGAAGCGCCCGGCTTCTGGGACGAGCAGGAGCACGCGGCGAGGGTCTCCACCGAGCATGCGCGTGTCACGCGCAAGCTCGACCGCTACGAGCAGCTCACCCGCGACTACGAGGACGCACAAGAGCTGTACGCGATGGACGGTGAGATGGAGGCGGAGATCGCCGCCTCGATCACACCGCTCCGCCAGGAGCTCGAGCGCCTTCAGGAGGAGGCGCTCTTCAGCGGGGAGTACGACTCCGGTGACGCCGTCGTCACGCTGCAATCGGACGTCGGCGGAACCGATGCCCAGGACTTCACCGAGATGCTGCTGCGGATGTACGAGCGCTGGGCCGATCACCGCGGCTTCGCGACCGAGATCGTCGAGGCGAGCCCGGGGGAAGAAGCCGGCCTGAAGTCGGCGACGTTCACGGTTCAGGGCGACAACGCATACGGCATCCTCCGCGCGGAGCGCGGCAAGCACCGGCTCGTCCGTCTGAGCCCGTTCGACCAGGCGCACCGGCGGCACACGTCCTTCGCGCAGGTGATCCCGAGCCCGTTCCTCGCGCAGGACGGACAGATCGAGATCGACGAGAACGACCTGCGGATCGACACCTACCGTGCGCAGGGCGCCGGCGGCCAGCACGTCAACAAGACCGACTCGGCCGTGCGCATCACGCACCTGCCGACCGGCGTCGTCGTCCAGTGCCAGAACGAGCGCTCCCAGACCGCGAACAAGCAGACGGCGATGCGCATCCTCAGATCACGGCTCGCCGAGATCGCCGAGGAGGAGCGGGAGCAGGAGCTGGCGAAAGAGCGAGGGGTGGTCAGCATGGGCTTCGGCGGCAATCCGATCCGCAGCTATGTCCTGCACCCCTACCAGCTCGTGAAGGACCACCGCACCGACTACGAAGCCGGAAACGCCCAGGGGGTACTGGACGGCAACCTCGACGGCTTCATCCACGCCTATTTGCTGGCCAAAGCAGCCGGAAAGGTCCTCTGAGCCGTCCGCTAGACTGGCCACACTTTCAAGCTGGTGCGCGCAGCAATCCCGCAGCGCCCACTCGAGACTTTGTGCAAGACGTAACCCCCCTCCAGACAGAAGAAGAGACTTCGCCCGTCGTGCTCGCGGAAGTGCAGGCCGTCGACGAGACGCCCGTCGCCGGGCCGTCGTCGATGATCGTGTTCGAGTCGGTCACGAAGATCTACGAGCCCGACGTGACTGCGCTTCGCGAGGTCAGCTTCGTCATCGACAAGGGGGAGTTCGTCTTCGTCGTGGGCGCCTCGGGCTCCGGCAAGTCGACCATCATCCGACTGCTGCTCAAGGAGCTCGAGCCGTCGCGCGGCCGGATCATCGTCGGCGGTCGCGACCTCGCCCGTCTCCGGCGCTCGCAGGTGCCTCTCCTGCGCCGCAATGTCGGCTGCGTCTTCCAGGACTTCAAGCTGCTCCCCTCGAGGACCGCAGCGGAGAACGTCGCCTACGCGCTCAAGGTTCAGGGCGAGAACGCGAACTCGATCAGGCGGAAGGTGCCCGAGGTGATGAACATGGTCGGCCTCTCGCACAAGATGAACTCGCTGCCCGACGAGCTCTCCGGCGGCGAGCAGCAGCGCGTTTCGATCGCGCGCGCGTTCGTCAACCACCCGCCGCTCCTCGTCTGCGACGAGCCGACCGGCAACCTCGACCCCGACACGTCCGTCGGAATCATGCAGCTGCTGTACCGGATCAACCGCGCGGGCACGACGATCCTGATGGTGACCCACGACCGAGAGATGGTCGACAAGATGCGCCGCCGCGTGATCGCCCTGGAGCACGGGCGGCTCGCGCGCGACGAGCGCCGCGGCGGTTACGAGTCCTAGTGGAGACCGCTTGATCGAACGGCTGAAGCTGATCGTCGCGGAATCGCTCCGCTCGCTCGGGGCGAATCTCTCGACGACTCTCGCGGCAACCGTGACCGTCCTGATCGGGATGTTCCTGCTCGGCCTCTTCATCGCCTTCGGCAGCTGGGTCGTCTCGTGGAGCGACCACGTGAAACGCGAGCTCGTCGTACACGTCTACTACTGCACGAGCGACACCTGCGCAAAGGAAGCGACACAGTCTCAGATGGACGCGGTCGCCCGCGTCGCGTCGGGCAGCTCGCTGGTCAAGAAGGTGCAGTTCGTCTCGAAGCAAGAGGCCCTCCAGATCATGCGTAAGAAGCATCCGGAGGAGGTCAGCGCGCTGCCGACGAACCCGTTCCCGAACTCGCTCACGGTCGTGCCGAAGAAGGGCGAGGACGTCGAGAAGGTGGCGGCGCTCTTCAAGGCCGATCCCACGCTCGGGGTCGACAAGGTCGACTACGGCAAGCAGACGACGCACCGCGTGCTCAAGCTCGCCAGGGTGATCGAAGTGTTCTTCATCATCGCGGTGGTCTTACTCCTCGCCGCCTCGACTCTTCTGATCGCGAACACGATCAGGTTGTCGATCTTCTCCCGCCGTCGTGAGATCGAGGTGATGAAGCTCGTGGGCGCGACGAACTGGTTCGTGCGCGGGCCGTTCATGCTCGAAGGCCTTCTCTGCGGCGTCGCCGGCGCACTGGGCGCGGTGATCCTGCTGATCATCGGCAAAGAGATCGCATTGCCGTCCCTCCTGCACACGGGGCCGCTGAACGCCGGCTCCGACGTGAACGCGCTCTCGTTCACGCTCAACGCCCTGATCCTGCTCGGCACCGGGCTCCTGCTCGGCGCGGCCGGGTCCGGCCTCACGATCCGCCGTTTCCTCCGGGTCTGACACTTCCCGGCGCCTCGTCGTCGAGGTGGCGAGGCGCGGCAAGCTCGTCGTCGGCGAGCCGTTCTTCGTGCCGAACGTCCCGGTCGTGCTCGACCGGAAGGGTCTCGGGGACGTGGGGGAGGGGGATCTCGTCGTGGTTCGCACCGGCCGCGGACGCGCGCGGCTCGAGCAGGTGCTCGGGAAGGCGAACGACATCGAGGTGGTGCTCGAAGGGCTGCTCGTCCACGCCGGCGCCCGCACCGAGTTCGAGCCGTACGACCTGCCGAGCCCGGACCCAACCGGGCGAGTCGACCTGCGCGATCTCCTCACCTTCACCATCGATCCAGAGACCGCTAAAGACTTCGACGACGCGATCTCCGTCCGCGAGGAGGAGGGCGGCGGCGTGCGTGCCTGGGTGCACATCGCCGATGTGTCCGCCTTCGTCCCCGCGGGGTCGCCGCTCGACCACGGCGCGTCGCGCCGGGCTTTCACGACCTATGTGCCGGGCCGCGCCGCGCCGATGCTGCCCCCGGCGCTCGCCGACGACCGCTGCAGCCTCAGACCGGATGAGGATCGGCTGTGCGTGACCGTCGAGCTTCCGCCTATCGGTGAGCCGAGCTTCTATCGGTCGATCATCCGCAGCCGCGCGCGCCTGACCTACGCGCAAGCGGAGCGGCGCGACGCCGAGCCCGAGGTTGCAGCTGCCCTCGAGCTCACCGACCGGCTCACAGCCGGAATGCGCGAGCGGCGCTTCGCGCGGGGCGCGCTGCGGATCGACAGCCCAGAAGCCAACTTCGAGTTCGACGGTCGAGGCGGCGTCGCCCGCGCCTGGAACGAGTCCGAGCCGACGGCTCACCGGCTCGTGGAGGAGCTGATGATCGCGTCGAACGAGGCCGTCGCGCGCCTGCTCTCGACCCGCAAGCGAGGGACTCTCTATCGCGTCCACGAACGACCCGACCCGCTCGCCGTCGACCTGCTGCTGAAGAAGCTGGCCGACCTCGAGGTGCCGATGCCGCCGGCGCCCGAGCAGCTCACGCCCGCGACCGCTGCTGCGGTCGCGGCCTCGGCGAGCGAGGCGGTGACGGACTACGTCTCGCGCGCCGGTCGCGGCCGAGAGGCCTTTCCCGCCCTCATCCTGCGCTCGCTGAAGCAGGCCCGCTACGACCCCGAGAACCTGGGGCACTCCGGCCTCGCGAGCAAGGCCTACTGCCATTTCACCTCGCCGATCCGCCGCTACCCCGACCTGGTCGTCCACAGGACGCTCCTG
>DATDDZ010000255.1:0-2530 GCA_036523555.1 Gaiellaceae bacterium | reverse complement strand
GAAGTGAGGACGTTCCCCCGGGCTCGTCCACGATCGAGGTCGAGCTCACACCCCAGGGAGACGGCACGAGCCTCCGCTTCGTGCACAGGGGCCTCCCCAACGCAGAGGCGGTCGAGTCACACTCGCACGGCTGGGATCACTATCTCCCGCGGCTCGAGATCGCGGCCGCCGGCGGCGACCCAGGCGAGGACCCGTGGCTGACGCACAACATGGAAGCGACGAGCTGAAAGGAGCATTGCAATGGCACATCCGGTCGTTCACTTCGAGGTCGCCGGCAAGGACCTCGACAAGCTTCAGAGCTTCTACGGCGAGGTCTTCGGCTGGAAGACACAGCGAGCCGAAGGCGACATGCCCTACGCGATGGTCGAGAGGGAGGAGAACGGCATCGGCGGCGGGATCGGCCAGGCACCCGACGGCAACGGGCACGTCACGTTCTACGTCGACGCCGACGACCCGCAGGCGATCCTCGACAAGGTCGAGCAGCTCGGCGGCAAGACGATCATGCCGGTCACCGAGCTCCCGCAGGTGACGATCGCCCTCTTCGCCGATCCGGAGGGGCACGTCGTCGGTCTCGCCAAGGGGATGTAGGCAAGCGTGGGCTCCGCGGCGAGGCTTCGGGTCGACGTCGTCGGGCCCACGCAGCTTCATGTGAGCCATCACCTAGGTGACGTGCCTGGTGGCAGCCTTCAGATAGCAGACGGGCTTCTTGCCGATGCTCCACGTGGGATGCGCCCACTTGATCGTCGACTCTGCGCCCTCCAGATACTCGTCGACGACACGACGCGTCTGCTCCGCTGCGTCGCGGAGCGGCTGCGACATCGCGGCGATGTACTCGTCCACAGTCGAGTGCTTCGGCATCGTCAGGGTCGCGGACGCCAGGCGGGACGAGGCGACTCGCCGCCGATCGCGAGGCCGACGACGTAACGGGTCACGCGAGTCAGTCGGCTGCCGTCGGAGTTCATGACGTACGTCCCATGTCGCAACCTCGACATTGCGATCTTCGTTCCGTCAGGAGACCACACCGGAGGGCCGTTGACACCGACCGCGGTGCCCGCACGGAATGGTGCCCTCGGCGCGAGGAGCTTGCCGTTCGGACTGACGAATTCGATGCCGTTCGGAACGCGAAAAGCAATTCTCCTCCCGTCGGGAGACCAGGCGGGAGCCGCCCCGACGGGCGCCAGCAACCTTCGCTCGGACCCGTCGACGCGTATCGCATAGACCGAGGGGGTGATGTAGAAGCTCCGCCTCGTGGCGAACGCGATCCACGCACCGTCAGGCGACCAGGAGGGAGCACGGTCGTGCCCGACAGTTCCCGTTCGGAGAACCGTGCGGCCGCTGCCGTCGGCGTTGATCACATCAATCGTGCCGTTGGACGCGTAGGCGAGCCGCCGTCCGTCGGGCGCCCAGTCGATGTCGAGCCAGTCGTATTCCTTGTTCTGACCTGCCTTCAGAATCTGAAGATCGCGACCTGTTCGCAGATCCACGACGTGGAGGCCGTTGTACGGATTGTTCGCGCCGAACGACGTCACGCTGAAGGCAAGCCGGCTGCCATCGGGGGACCAGTCGATGCTCTCGACCTCGCCGCACCAGCCGGCGTGATCGGGGCAGCGAACCAGCGTATGCAAGCGTCCGGCGGGGTCGACCGACGAGAGGCCGTACCACCCCACCGGCCCGCCGTGCGTCGCGTTCGCCCGGACGGCCATGATCGTGAGTGAGCCGTTCTTCGTCGCTCGGACGATCGGCGCGATCTCGATCCGATCGACCGCCCGTGCGACCGCCGTGCCCTTGCCGCCGTGGAACGAGAAGTAGGCGGACACGCCGACGGCCGCGAGGAGAACGAGGCCGAGCACATAGCGCTCGCGCCGGCGACGGGCGCGCCTGCGCGCCTCGTCGATCACCGCCCGGAGCAAGGAACGGCGGGGACGGGGCTGGCGCGCGGCGGTCAGCGAAGGCCGGTCGATGAAGCTACTATGACTAGCATCAATGCTGCGTGTCAAGGTCAGCCGCGAGGAGTCCGTCGAGCTCTACGCGCAGGTCGCGGCGGAGATCCGTCGCGCGATCGCCGACGGCGAGGCAAAGCCCGGCGAGCGCCTCCCTCCGGCCAAGGACCTCGCGGCGGTCCTCGACGTCAACACGAACACCGTCCTCCGTGCCCTACGTCAGCTACGCGACGAGGGTCTCCTCGAGTTTCGCCGCGGGCGCGGCGTCACCGTCGCCGCTACCCCGGATCGCGGCGCGGTCGTCGCCCAGGCGAGGGAGCTCGTGCGCTTCGCCCGCGCTCGCGGCTATCGCGTCAGCGAGCTGGTCGAGATCATCCAGAGCGTCGTCTGACGGCCCGTCTGATCGGGGTGAGGACTCCACCCGAGCGGCACGAACTTCGCGCCACTGACGGGCGCCGAAGCCCGCGTGAGAGAGAGGCATGCAACTGGAAACCGCGGTTGATGCAGGGCGCCCGCGGGGCGCCGTGCGCTGGGCGACGCTGGGCGGTGCCCTCTATGTCGTCCTGTTCGTCATCGGGACGATCGTCCTG
>DATDDZ010000254.1:0-4486 GCA_036523555.1 Gaiellaceae bacterium | reverse complement strand
AGGCGACCCAGACGAGGTCGTAGGAATCGCCTCGAAGGAGGTGGAGCGTTCCCTCCACGAGCCGGTCGGTAGCGTCGAAGAGTCGGCGGCGGAGCTTCACCAGCCCCCTCGCGCTGGGTTTCCCGAACACCTCCTCGAGGCGCCTCGGCCGGCCGAAGAGGCGGGCCAGCTCGGAATGCGCCGAGCCGGGATACGACCAGCGGTGGAGGCTGAGGATGTTGACGAACTGCCAGCCGGACAGCGCGACGCCGTTCAGGGATCGCGGCGGCGTCGACTCGTACGCGTCGACGACCAGGGCCTTCTTGCCGGAGCCGGCCATTCGCTCCCAGACTGTGACCGGCAAGGGGAATTCCTCACGCCAGCGCACTCGCTGTTGGTCCGGTGACCATTGGAACAGGTGGTACATCCCGTGGTCGGCGACGCGAACGCCGCTGTAGAGCGTGAAGTACGCGGCGGCGGGGAAGTGCGTCGCCGGTGTCTCGAGGTCGATCCAGCGGCCGCGTGAGCGCAGCCCGGCCAGCGTCGGGAGCTTCCCCTCGTCGAGCAGGCGCCGCACGAGCGGGACGCTGACGGCGTCGAACTGGAACACGGCGAGCACGCCGTGACGTTACGTCCTTTCGGCGAGGCGCCGCGCAGTCGCGAGAACGCGCATCACGCGCATGCCGTCGGCCGCGGTCGCGAGGTCCGGTTCGACCCCACCGGCGACCGCCCGAGCGAATGATTCGAGCTGGGCGGCGAGCGACGGGATCAGCGGGCTCTCGCGCCGCAGAACGATCGCGCCCACGGCGGCGCGAAGGCCTCCGCGCTCATAGCGCGCAAGGGTCTTCTCGCCCGCGCGAACCTCGAGCCGCTCACGATACGGGCCTTCGCCGCACGAGATCCGTGCGACTCCGCGCTCGCCCAGTCTGAGCTCGAGCGTGGCACTGCCACCGTAGAGATGCGCGTCCACGAGCTCTACCTCGGTTCCCGAGATCCAGACGGCGAGGTCGACCAGGTGCGGCCCGAGATCCATGAGGACGTCGTCATCCACCTCATACGGCAGCCACGAGCGCCTCCTGGCACGCAGGTCGAACGAGAGTTCCAGCTGCGAGGCGCGGCGTCCCGCGTTGCGCAGGGCGGCGCATGCAGGCTCGAAGCGGCGGTTGAAGCCGATCCGGGGCGACGGGTCGAGCGCCGCCAGCTCCGCCGCCTCCTCGGCGGACGCGGCGGGCGGCTTCTCGATCAGTACGGCGACGCCTGCTTCCGCAGCGAGACGCGCGTCCGGCAGGTGCGCCGCCGCGGGGGTGGCGAGGACGAGTGCATCGGCGGCCCCGGCGGCGAGCAACTCCGCAGCGCTTCGGAAGCTCGGGACTCCGGGCGCGACCCGCTCGCAGCGCTCAGGGGCGGGGTCTGCGACGGCGGCGAGCGCGACACCCTCGGCCCGGGCGAGCGCAGGTCCGTATCCCCTTTCGGCGATCCGGCCGCAGCCGACGAGTCCAACGTGCAGCTGGGCCAAGGCCTCCGAATCCTCGCCTATGCGGGTGGGCCCTCGGCGTGTCGGAAGCGGAAGCCGAAGTCAGGGCCCCCCGGGCCGGGCCCGCGGAAGTCGGGCCCGTCCGGGTGCGTGCCGTTGACGAGAGCGGTGATGCGGTCCTTGATACTGCTGAGGAAGTCGGTCTCCTGCGCCTTCGTGATCCGGCCCGCGGCCACCGCCTGGTCGAGCTTCTGCTTGGCATCGGCGACGAGGGCGTCGATGAGGCCGCTGACCGACTTGCCGCGGTCGCCGGCCACTTGAGCGAGGGTCTTGCCGCCCTCGAGCTGCGTTCGCAACTCGGCCGCGGTCACGCCGAGATAGCTCGCCGCGGCGTCGAGGCCTTCGTGGAACAGGCCGAAGCCGTGATGGAAGCCGCCGTCGAACAGCGGGAAGTCACTCGACTGGATCCGCTGCTTGAGCGCGATCCCCTGGTCCTTCGTCAGGCGACCGGCCGCGACCGCGGCGTCGACCCGGTCGCTGAGCGCTTTCTTGAGCGCGCCCGAGAGCTTGTCGGACGAGATGCCGAGCTGTTTGGCGGCATCGTCGATGACCGCCTTGCTCTCCTCGCTCGGCGAAGTGCTCTGTGATCCCGCCGCGACGGCGGCACCCCCGCCTGCTGCGGCGAGCACCGCCACCGCGCCGACCGCCACCTTGTGCTTTCGCTGCAACTGCATGTCAGTCTCCTTCGGTTGCTTGCATCGAAGGGAAGCAGGGTGAGCTAAGAGACCGCTAAGAGGCGCCTAAGAATTCCGGGGGTGGCTCTCACGCCCGTTGAGCGACATCACGATGCGCGTTCCGCCGCCGTCGGCGCGCTCGGCCACCACGCTGCCGCCGTGGGCCAGCGCCACCTGCCGGACGATCGCAAGGCCGAGGCCTGAGCCCGACATGCCCCGCGCCGACTTGGCGCGGTAGAAGCGGTCGAAGACGTGCGGCAGGTCCTCCTCGTCGATGCCGGGGCCGTGGTCGCGGACCGAGACCGTACCGTCGCGGACGGCAATGTCGACCTCGCCGTTCGGCGGGCTCCACTTCGCCGCGTTGTCGAGCAGGTTCGCGATCGCACGCTCGATCGTCGAGGGAACGCCGTTGACGACCGACTCGTCGAGGTCGGTGACGAAGGTGACCGCCGTGGGGTTGCGGCGTGCCCGCTCCACGGCGTCGGCGGCGACGAGATCGAGCCTGACCTCTTCCGGCTCCGCAACCTGCTGCTCGCCGCGGGCGAGCTCGATCAGCTCCGCGATGAGGGTCGTCATCTCACCGAGTTGCTCGACGACGTCGTGGAGAAGCCGCTTGCGCTCGCCGTCGGGCAACTGCCGGCCACCGGCGAGCACCTCGATGTTCGTCCGGAGGCTCGTCAACGGGGTGCGCAACTCGTGTGACGCGTCTGCCACGAGCTGGCGCTGCGATCGTGTCGAGTCCTCGAGCGCGCCCAGCATGGAGTTGAAGCTGCCGGCGAGGCGGCTCAGCTCGTCCCGTCCGCGGACGTCGATCCGCTCGGAGAGATCGCCGGTCTCGGTCACGTTCTCGGTCGCGGACGTCAGCCGTCGCACCGGTGCAAGCGCGGCGCGGGCGACGGCAAGACCGAGTGCCGCGGCGATCGCGACCCCGCCGGCCGTGATGAGAATGAGCAGCTTCCTAATCCGCGAGAGAGAGTGATCGACTTCGGACAGCGGCCGCGCTATCTGAACCGCGAACCCCGGCGCGTAGGGAAACGCGAGCATGCGAACGTGCGTGCCGTTGACGTGGGCATCGGCGAAGTACGTGCCTACCCCGGTTCGCGCAATGCGCACGACCTTCGCGCTGACCGGTAGGGCAACGGTTTCCCCGACGGGGAGGATGGGCTGTCCGTCCTCGCCGACGAACTGGGGGTACCCGGGCGCGCCTCCGAGCTCGGACTGGGGCTGGACGAAGTGCCGGAAGTCGTGCACAGGAGAGCTCGCGAGCTCGACGGCCGTGCTGCGCAGCGACTCGTCGACCGTTCCGCGCAGCTGGTTCCGCACGACGAAGTAGACGACGAGCGACGCGGCGGCGACCGCGAGCGCCACCGCGGCCGCGGCAACCAGCGCCAGGCGCGCACGGAAGCTCATTGCTCGCGCAGCGCGTAGCCGACGCCGCGCACGGTCTGGATCAGGCGCGGCCTGTCGCCCGCCTCGGTCTTGCGGCGCAGGTAGCCGACGTACACGTCGAGCGAGTTGGACGCGAAGCCGAAGTCGTAGCCCCACACGCGCTCGAAGATGATCGACCGGGTCAACACCTGCCGGGGATTCGTCATGAAGAGCTCGAGCAGAGCGAACTCTGTGCGCGTCAGCTCGATCAGCTCTCCCCCGCGCCGCACCTCGCGCGTTCCGGGGTCGAGCTCGAGGTCGGCGAAGCGCAAGATCTCCTGTGACGCGTCAGACGCACGCCGCAGGAGGGCGCGGACGCGCGCAAGCAACTCCTCGAGTGCGAACGGCTTCGTGACGTAGTCGTCCGCACCAGCGTCGAGCCCCGACACGCGGTTCTCGACGGCGTCGCGGGCGGTCAGCATCAAGACAGGAACGCTGTTGCCGGCCCGCCGTATGCGCCGGCAGACCTCGAGCCCGTCGACGCCGGGCATCAGGACGTCGAGGATGACGGCGTCGGGCTGTGTCTCCCCGTTCGCCGCGAGGCGAAGCAGAGCCTCCTGACCGTCGCCGGCGAGCTCGATCTCGTACCCCTCGAGCTCGAGCGCGCGCTTCAGCGACTCGCGGACCGCCCGCTCGTCGTCCACCACCAGGATCTTCACGCAGACATTGTGCTGCCTGAAGCTGAAAACCGGCTAAGAAGAGTTACGGCTTGGCGACCGAGAGGGTGACGGCTCCGTTCCCACGCAGCGCGCGGACGCGGATTTTGTAGCTCCGCTGCCCGCAGACCGTTGCCGAGCGCGCAAGCGTTCCCGTCCCCGTCGTGCTGGCAGCGGGCTTCCCGCCGGCCAGGAGGTCGACGGAGACACGCAGG
>DATDDZ010000253.1:0-6067 GCA_036523555.1 Gaiellaceae bacterium | reverse complement strand
GACGCCCAGAGGATCGCGAGCGGCTCGCCGCGCTCACGGAGGTCGTCGAGCTGGTGGCGCATCAGGCGCGTGAGGACTCCGCGCCGGCGGTGGCTCGGGAGGACTGCGACCCAGGTCACTCCGCCCGCATCGAGCTCGCCGCCGGGCACCGTCAGCCGGAACGGGAACGAGGCCGTGGTTCCGACCGGCCGTCCGTCGGCGTACGCCGCCAGGAACCGGTCGCGCGGCAGCATCTTGCTGTGCCGTTCGAAGTCGTCGTCCCGGTCTTCCTCCGCGAAGACGGTCAGGGCGGCGCCCATCGCTTCGCGCAGGTCGTCCTCCTCGGGGCTCTGGATGTCGAACTCCACGGCGCGCGAGCCTACGAGATGCGCTCGAGGGGCGCGTAGTCGAGCATCAGGCGCCGCTCGATGCCGTCTGAGAAACGAACCGTCACGACGCCGCCCGCCTCGATCTGGATCACCACGCCTTCTCCGAGTGTCCCGTGGCGGACAGAATCTCCCGTGGAGAGCGTGGGAATGTCCTCGCGCGGTGCCACTCCCGCGGCTCCGTAGGAAGACCAGGACGCCGGCCGGAGCCGTTCGCGCTCGACCGAACGCGGCAGCTCGTCGAGGAAGCGTGAGGGCAGGTTGTAGCCGCGCGAGCCCCAGAGCGACCGCGACGACGCGTGCGTCAGCGTCAGGTGCTCCATCGCCCGGGTCATCCCGACGTAGCAGAGCCGCCGCTCCTCCTCGATCCCCTGCTCCTCGATCGAACGGGCGTGCGGGAAGATCCCCTCCTCCATCCCGAGGAGGTACACGGCGCGGAACTCGAGGCCCTTCGCGTTGTGGAGCGTCATCAGGGTCACGAGGCTGTCGCCGCGGATGGCGTCCTGGTCGGAGTAGAGGGAGATCTCCTGCAGGAAATGCGAGAGCGACGGCTCGTCGGCGGACTCCTGGTACTCGCGAGCGACGCCGACGAGCTCCTGGAGGTTCTCGATTCGCCCCTCGGCCTCGATCGTGCGCTCGGCCTCGAGCGCCTCGAGATAGCCGCTGCGCTCGAGTGTCCGCTCGACAAGCTCGGCGACGGGCAGCTCCAGCGCGCCCGACTGGAGCGACTGCATCAACGTGCGGAACGAGTTGACCGCTCGGAGCGGCGCGGCGCCGACACCGGCTTCCTCGGCGAACTCGGTCGCCTCCCAGAGGGATCTTCCCTGTGCGTCGGCCCAGGTCTGCAGCCGGGCGAGGCTCGAGTCGCCGATGCCGCGCCGCGGCCTGTTCGCGATGCGCTGCAGCGAGACGGCGTCGTACGGGTTGTCGATCGCCTGGAGGTAGGCGATCGCGTCCTTGATCTCGGCGCGCTCGTAGAAGCGCGGGCCGCCTATCACCTGGTAGCCGACGCCCTGCCGGACGAGGACGTCCTCGAGCACGCGGGACTGCGCGTTCGTCCGGTAGAAGACTGCGATCTCGTCGCCCGAGCATCCTTCTTCTCCCAGCGCGGCGATGCCGGCTGCGACGAAGCGGGCCTCCGCGTGCTCGTCCTCGACCTCGATCACGCGCACGGGATCGCCGTCGCCGAGCTCCGACCACAGCTCCTTCGGCTTGCGCTCGCGGTTGTTCGTGATGACGCCGTTCGCCGCCTCGAGGATCGAGTTGGTCGAGCGATAGTTCTGCTCCAGCGCGATCGTGCGCGTTCCCGGGAAGTCGCGCTCGAAGTCGAGGATGTTGTTGATGTCGGCCCCTCTGAACGCGAAAATCGAGTTGTGCGTCACGATCCCGTTCGCGATGAAGTTGTGTGTCTGGTCGACATCGATGTCGTAGACGGGATCCGCGAGCTCTACTGATTCGACGCTCGACACGACATCGAACCCGCCCCGTTCGTCCACCATCAGCATTCCCGGACGCACGGACGCCGCCGGCATGAACGGAAGCGAGTTGCTGTCCTTGGCGAGCAGTCCGCTACGGGCGCCGAGCCTTGCTGTGAACCTCACGGAGACGTCGACCGCTTCCTCGATCCTCTCCACGGTCTCGATCAGCGTCCCGAAGTCGGAGTGCGATCTCTCGATTCGCCAGCCAGGCGATCCCTTGTACGCGGGCCGGATCGGGAGACCGGTCGATTCGAGTGCCCGCCGGCCTTCTTCGTCGTAGCCGAAGAGCGAGATCCGGTGCAGCGTTCGCTCGCCCCGAGGATCCCCGCACAGCGTGACGGTCAACCTTCGCCGGACGCGCTTGCCCGACGTGGTCGTCGCGGCGCTGAAATGAGGGTGGTCGAAGCTCAGACCGTGGTCGCGGAGGAGTCGCCGCCCCGTGGATTCGGTTTCCAGTGAGGCAAAGACCCGATCGATCAGGTTCTGGTCTCCGACCAGGCTTCGACCGTCCGATGCCGCCTTGGGGCGAGCAATGAAGGGAAGCGTCGGCAACTGATACTGGAGCGAGAGCACCATTTCGCACGCGCGGGCCTCGGCTTCGTTCGCGTGCACCGATACGACCCAGGTAGCGTCCGCGCGCTCGCCGTTCATTCGAAAAGCGGGGCCTGCGACTGACCGCGGCAGGCCGTTCGTGTACGTCCTCGACGTGCCGATCCTGAAGCCACAGCCACGTTTCCACATCAGATACGTCATGTGGAGCTGCGGCGTTTTTCCTGCCTTGAAGCCCGCAAAGTGCGTGTGCTCCGGCGTCGAGACGACTCGTTTTCCACGCTCGGTCGTGATCGCGATCCCACGGCGCCGCGAGGAGCGATGCACGCGTGTGACCCGGGCGGCTTTGAAGATGCCGCTGCCGTAACACGACAGCACCTCGTCGCCGGCCCGGATGTCCTCGATCGGCTTGGTCGACCTGTCGGCCATCGTGATGAGCGTGCCGGCGACCATGCACTGGTCCGGATCGCCCACCGCGCACACGTTTCCATGCTTCTCGGCCAGGAGCTGGAGCAGCCGGTACTGCGCATGGTTCGTGTCCTGGTACTCGTCCACGAGGATGTAGCGGAAGGCTTTCTGCCACTTCTCCAGCGCGTCCGGGAAGCGCTCGAGCACGTCGACGGTGAGCATGAGGAGGTCGTCGAAGTCGACCGCGTTCGAGGTGAAGAGCTTGCGCTGGTAGAGGTGGTAGACGTCGGCGACCGTCTGGTCGTAGAAGGACTGAACCTGTCCGGCGTAGTCATCGGGATGGACGAGCCGGTCCTTGGCGTGCGAGATCTGGTTGTGGATGCCGCGCGGCGTGAAGCGCTTCGGGTCGCGCTCGAGCTCCTCCAGACACTGCTTGACGAGACGGATCTGATCGGCCTGGTCGTAGATCGTGAAGTTCGAGCGGTAGCCGAGCCGCTCCGCCTCGCGCCTGAGGATGCGGCCGCAGGCGGCGTGGAAGGTGAGGATCCACAGACCGCGGCCGCTTCGTCCGAGCAGGCGCTCCAGCCGTTCGCGCATCTCTCCAGCGGCCTTGTTCGTGAACGTGATCGCAAGGATCTCGTTCGGCTTGGCGCCGATCGCGTTGATCAGGTGCGCCACGCGGTAGGTGAGGACGCGCGTCTTGCCGGAGCCCGCGCCGGCGATGACCAGGAGCGGCCCTTCGGTGGCGAGAACGGCCTCGCGCTGGGCGGGGTTGAGGTCGGCCAGGTACTGATCCGGCGACGCGACGGCCATGCGCCGATGCTAGCGGCGCCCCTCGGGGGCGGGCGGGACGCGTCCCGCAAAGGCAGGGCTTCGTCGGCGGCGCGCGAATAGGCTTCCACGTCGTGCGGCTCGCCCTCATGATCGAAGGCCAGGAGGGTGTGACCTGGGCGGACTGGGTTGCGCTCGCCTCAGCGTGCGAGGAGCACGGCATCGAGGCGCTGTTCCGCTCCGACCACTACCTCTCCGGATTCGACGAGACCCGTCCTGCGCTCGACGCCTGGACGACGATCGGCGGTCTTGCCGCGCACACGACCCGGCTGCGGCTCGGCACCCTGGTCTCGCCGGCGACCTTCCGGCACCCCGCCGTGCTCGCCCGCTCAGCCGCGACCGCGGACGAGATCTCCGGTGGGCGCGTCACGCTCGGGATGGGAGCCGGCTGGATGGAGCGCGAGCACGCGGCCCACGGCTTCACCTTCGGCACCGCCGGGGAGCGGGTCGCAAACTTCGGGGAGCAGCTCGAGATCGTCCATCGGCTGCTTCGCGAGGACCACGTCGACCACGCCGGGGAGCGCTACCGGCTCGAGCACGCGCCGGGCCTGCATCGCCCGGCCCTGCCGCTCCTCGTCGGCGGCAGTGCCAAGCCGGGAACGACGACGCCCGCCGTCCTGTTCGCGGACGAGTACAACGCGCTCTTCGGCACCCTCCCCGAGATCCGGGCCAGGAAAGACATGCTCGACAAGGCGTGCGAGCACGCCGGCCGCGACCCGGCGACGCTGACGTACTCCGTGATGGCCCCGTGCGTTCTCGGCAGCGACGAACGCGAGGTGCGCGACTCGGCGAGACGGATCGGCGAGCGCTTCGGGCGCGACCCGGAGGAAGTGATCGAGCGCTACGACGAGCGCGGCCCGGTGGGCACGCCGGATCAGGCGGTCGAGCGACTGAAGGAGATCGAGGCCATCGGCTACGAGCGGGTCATGCTCCAGCACCTCGACCATCGTGACCTCGACACAGTCGCGCTGATCGGGCGCGAGCTCGTGCCGGCGCTCTCCTGACCGGCAGCACGCGTGCGCAGCATCGTCGAGCGGCTCTTCCCGAACATGTCGAGAGGGCGCCGGGCGGTGCTCGACTGGATCGTGACGATCGCGTTCGCCGTGCTGATCGTCCTCGGTGTCAAGAACTGGGTCGTCAACCCCTACCGGATCCCCTCGCCGTCGATGGAGCCCACCCTCCACTGCTCACGACCCGAGCCCTACTGCGAGGCCTCGAGCTCCGACCGGATCCTCGCCAACCGCTTCATCTACCGCTTCCGGGATCCGCACCGGGGCGAGATCGTCGTCTTCCACACGCCGCCAGCCGCGAAGAGGGAATGCCCGGGCGACATCTTCGTCAAGAGAATCATCGGCCTTCCCGGCGAGGCGTGGTCCGAGCGTCGCGGCTTCACCTACATCGACGGCCGCCTTCTACCAGAGCCATACCTCCGTGCGGGCCGGCGCGACGCTCAGACGAAGACGATGCGGGACATCCCGCCCACCGGGACGATGCAGCGCATCCCGAAGGGCATGTATCTCGTCGAGGGGGACAACCGCAGTCACTCGTGCGACTCCCGGGTCTGGGGGCTCGTGCCGCGAAAGAACATCATCGGCAAGGCGTTCCTCATCTACTGGCCGCTCGGCCGGATCGGCGTCCCTTGAAGCGAGAGCCCCGCCGTAGCGGGGCTCTCGAAGCGAAGCTGATGGTCGTCGCGGCCTAGTAGTCCTCGCGGACGACGCGGCGCCGGCCCTCCGCCGGGCCGCCGAAGCCGCCCCAGCTCGACCAGAAGATGAGCGAGAAGAGCGCGCCGACTGCGCCGACGGCCAGAAGGATCCAGCCGATCGTGTGCACCTCGAGGCCGCTGACGGTCGCGTTGACCGCCCAGACGAGGATCGCACCGACGGCGACAAGTAGAAGACTGACTCCCATACCCATGGTTTCGGTTCTCCTTTGCAAAGACCCGGCGGAGGGGATCTCCCCGGTCTGAGGGGACAACGCCGAAGCGCGCGAAAGAGATACGGCCCTTCAGGCAGGAAGCTCGAGCGCCCTCGTAGCGCGGAACGCTGACGCGAAGCGCCTGTCGTGCGTGACCAGCACGATTGTCCCAGGGAAGCGGTCGAGCGCGCGTTCGAGCTCCTCGATGCCGGGAACGTCGAGATGGTTCGTCGGCTCGTCGAGCACGAGGCAGTTCACGTCGCGCGCGGCGAGCAGCGCGACGAGCGCCCGCGTGCGCTCGCCCGGAGAGAGCGAGGCACCGTCGCGCATGACGTCGTTCGCTCCGAGGCCGAACTTGGCGAGGAGCGTGCGGGACTCCTCGGGGCTCGTCCCCGCCGCCACGGTGAAGGCTTCGAGAAGCTGACCGCGCGCGAGCTCGTCCCGGTGCTGCGCCACTTCGCCGAGCACGACCCCGGGCCCGATCCGCCGCGTTCCGGCGGTGAGCGGTAGGCGGCCGAG
>DATDDZ010000252.1:0-4568 GCA_036523555.1 Gaiellaceae bacterium | reverse complement strand
ACGGCGATCCACAGGGCCCCGGCGAACGCGACGGTTCCGGCTGTCACCATCGCCGCTCTAGGCATAGACGCGCTCCCGCCCGAGCACGATCGTGCGGTCGGCGACGCGGCACGCGAATTCCTCGTCGTGCGTGACCACGAGAGTTGCCCGCCGCGCCGCGCCGCGGCGAAGCAGCGCCGCGAGCTCGCTCTTCCGCGCGGGATCGACGCCGCGCGTCGGCTCGTCGAGCACGAGGAGGTCGGGCTCGGTGACGAGAACCGAAGCGAGCGCGAGCCGTTCGCGCTCGCCGCTCGAGAGATCGCGGGGATGGCGCGACTCGAGGCCCGAGAGACCGACCTGCGCGAGCTCGACGCCTGCCCGGGCGCGATCGCCGCCGATGCCGAGCGCGGTCTCTTCGTCGACCCGCTCGCGAACGCAATACCGGCTCGGATCCTGAAGCAGCATGCCGGGCCGGCCACGCAGCTCCACGCTTCCACCGTCCGGGGTGAGCAATCCGGCGGCGACCTTCGCGAGCGTCGTCTTGCCACAACCGTTCGGCCCGGCGAGCGCGACGATCTCGCCGCGCCGAAGCTCGAGGTCGATGCCGTCGAGGACCGGCAGGCCGGGGCGGTACGCGAAGCTCACGCCGCGGAGGCGGCAGATGGCCTCCCCGACGTCGCCCTCATCTTCGAGCTCCGCCAGCCCGAGCCAGGCCGGCCGGTTCACGCCGAGCCAGGCCTCGGCCTCGGCGACGGGCGCGTCGAGAAGGAGACGGCCCTCCTCGAGGAAGAGGACCCGGTCGGCCTGCTCGAGCACCCGTCTCGGGCGCTGCTCCGAGATCAGCGTCGCGAGCCCTGACCGGCCGACGAGTCGCAGGAAGTCGTCGGCCCTCTCGGGATCGAGCTGGGAAGTCGGCTCGTCCAGGAGGAGCAGGCGCGGGCGGAGCGCCAGCGCCGACGCGAGACAGACGCGCTGGAGCTCTCCGCCGGAGAGCTCGGCCACCTGCCGCCCGGCGAGGTGCGCGGCCCCGACAGCGGCCAGCGCCTCGTGCGCGCGCGGAGTGAGCTCTCCGGGTGCCACTCCTAGGTTCTCGAGGCCGAACGAGACCTCGCGCGCCACGCCGTTCAGCACGACCTGCTCCTCGGGATCCTGGAAGACGGTCGCAACCGTGCCTGCCAGGTCGGCAGGCCGGCTTCGGCGCGTGTCACGTCCGTCCACCGCTACCCGCCCCTCGAACCGGCCGCCGTGGAAGTGCGGCACCAGCCCTGCGAATGCGCGTACCAGCGTCGACTTGCCCGATCCCGAGGGGCCGAACAACGCGACGCGCTCCCCCGCCTCGATGCTCACCGAGACGTCGCGCAGGGCGGGGGCCACGGCGCCTGGATAGGTGAACGTCACCCGCTCGGCACTCGCTAGAGCCATAGCGCCCCCGCGACGACGATCGCGGCAGCGCTGACGACACCGCCGACGTCGACCGGACGCCACCGAGGCGCGGGAGTGCTCGTGCGGCCGGGACGCCCGTAGCCCCGGGCCTCCATCGCCTCGGCCAGGTTGAGCCCACGCTCCAGGGATCCCGCCAGGAGCGGTGAGAGGAGCGCGGCGCGCCGGCGCATGCCAGCGACCTCGATTCCGCGGCCGCGCAACGACTCCACGAGCCCGAAGGCGTCGCGCTCGAGCGTGGGCATGAGGCGCGTCGCAAGGGCGGCCGGCCGTACGAAACGCACGGACTGCAGCAGGCGATCGTGGTCGAGGAGGAGCGCATAGGCGGCGAAGGCGAGCCCGACCGAGGAGAGCCGGAGCGCGTTCAGCGCGGCGCTCGAGATCTCCTCGCGGGTGACGTCGATCTGCCCCAGCACCGGGATGATCGGCCCCGTCCAGAGAGGGTGTGAGCCGAGCGTCTCGACGAAGGGCGTGATCAGGAACAGCCCGAGCGCCGAGATCCCCGTGCCGACGATGTAGAGACGCCGGCCGCGCGGCGCCCGCAGGCAGAGACCAAGCAGGATCGCGGTGATCACGCCCGCGGCCCAGACATGGGTCGCGAGCAGCCCTGCGGTCGCAAGGGCGCCGAGCAGTGCGACCGCGGCGGCAGGCCTCACCGCGGCACCTCGTACCTGAGCCTGGCGAGCCGCTCGAAGTTCGGGGCGCAGTCCACCGTGTAGAGGATCGGGGCGCCAGGGCGGGCGTCTCCGAATCGGAAGCGAGCCCGGATGCTCGGGCCGTCCGTCGCCCTCCGGCACGTCAGGCGGAGAACGTTGGACTGCGGGCCGATCGGCCTACCCACCGGGAGGATGCGCGCGTGCAGCCGCTTGCCGAGGGCCAGCGCCTGCGTCCGGGTGGAGTCGTCGTACTGCACGACCGTCGGCCGGCGGTGGCCGTCGAACCCGTTGACGAACGGCTGCGGGAAAGCGCCGACGACCACCGGTGCGCGCATCCGACTCACCCACGAGCGGTAGTCCCACCATTCGACGTCACCGCTGCGCAGGCGGTACTCGGCAGCGCCGCGATCCGCCTCGTAGCCGTTGACGAAGTAGAACCAGTCGCGCCGCCGGGACGACGAGCCGGCAACTCCGTCGATCGCGTGCACGAAGCGCCCGCCGTAGCGGGTCTCGATGTGGGCAACGCGGTCGAGGGCCTGCATGGCGGTGAGCCCGGCCGGGACGCGCTTCTGCAGCATCACGTGCGCCCCCTCGTCACGGGTGATCCAGATCGTCGCGGATCCGCTGTATGCGCCGCCGCAGCCGGCCAGAGCTGCCACGACGAGAACGAGAGCCGGCCGGCTCAAGGCACGGCATTCGAGCGCACCGCCCCGCCGAGGGTCGCACGGACGAGCAGTCCCGTGTGCTTGCCCACGCAGCCAACGGCCGCCTGGGTCGCACCCTGCGTGCGAACGGTGCGCTTGCCCACCCGGAGCACGGCCCCGAGTGCCGGGGTGAGCGCCCCGTTGTCGTCTTGGAGCAGCACCCGGTAGCACGGCGCTTTTCCGACCCGCGAGAGCGCGAGCGTCTTCGGACCGCCGGCGATGCCGAACTGCGCCCAGTACCAGAGCACGGAGTCGCCGGCCTTCAGCCGCACCTGGTCGGCCCCGACCGGGGGCAGGACGCCGTTCACCTTGAACACCCAGCCGGTCTGCCCGACCGCGGGATACCGCCCGATCTGATCCACGTACGACCCGAAGCCGGCGACGGCGACGTGGTAGTAGAACTCGCCGAGGACACTCGCTGACTCGAGCGCGTCGAGCGCGTTCTCGGGCAGTGCGTTCGCCCGGGGGGACGTCACGTCGATCAGCGGCGCCGTCGGGCCGAAGATCGTCCGGTCCCTGCCTTCGACCCGGACGTGAGCCTTGAGCGCGAGGGCGCTGGGGACGACGAGCAGCGCCGCAGCGAGCGCCGCCACGAGCACGGTGAGCCTGTGGGACACGAATCCTCCTTCCGCGAGGGGTTCGAGTTGGCCGGCGGCGGAGGTCTTCTGACTCGGGGCGCCCTCCCCACGCCGCCTTCCCGGCCCGAGGGCCAGTGGCACGTGGCGCGGGAGCATCTCCCCTTACAGCGGCGGGACCGTTCCGGACTTGCACCGGATTCCCTTGCCGCTCGCCGGTTTGTCGGCCGGAGACTAGCATCGGGCCGCGATGGCCCGATCGCGCGCGCTCACCCTCTGGCTGCCCGTCGTCGCGTGGGCCGCCGTCATCTTCGCGTTCTCGGCTGTGCCGAGCCTGTCGACTGGTCTCGGCACCTGGGACACGGTTCTGAGAAAAGGCGCGCACCTCACCGAGTACGCGATTCTCGGCGCGCTGCTGTATCGCGCTCTGCGACGGGAGCAGGTCGCGCTCGCGGCCGGGATCGCCTACGCGGCCACCGACGAGTTCCATCAGCACTTCGTCCGCGGGCGGCACGGGTCCCCGGTCGACGTTGCCATCGATGCGGTCGGCGTGACGCTCGGCATGCTCGTCTGGCTCCGAATGCGCGCACGGTGAACGGCTACGCCGTCGACCTCGCCGCGCTCGGCGACACCGATCCGCTCTGGCGTGACTGGCTCGACGATGCGCGCCGCCGGTTCAAGATCGACGGCGCGTCACTCGACGACGAGCTTCCCAACTGGCGCCAGCTGCTCGAGCGTTACGCGGAAGAGCGGGCGCCGGTCTACTTCCGCCGTGACGCCGACGTGACGGAGGCGCTGCGCCGCCTACGTGCTCACGGAGCCCGCGTGGCGGTGTTCACGGACGTGCCCGAGGAGCTCGCCCGCGTCGCGCTTGCCCATCTCGGCGCGGCGCGCCGCATCGAGACGCTCGAGAGCGGCAGCGGAGCGGAGGAGCGCGCCGTCGCGAAGCTCGGAGCAGGTGCGTCGGTCGTGCGCACCCGCGCAGAGCTTCTCGCCGTAACATGACGCCCATGGAGCACAAGGACGTCGCGGATCGACAGCTCGACGCGCTGCTCGAGCGGCTCGACCGGATCGGCAACGAGCTTCACTCCCTCAACCGGAGGCTGGACACCGGCGATCACCTGCTTCGAATCACCCGTGAGCTCTCGACGCTGAACGAGTCGCTACAGGCACTCGCCTACGCGGCGCTCGGACAACAGGCGCCGACCGTGCGC
>DATDDZ010000251.1:0-4615 GCA_036523555.1 Gaiellaceae bacterium | reverse complement strand
CGACGACGAGCTGCGCGAGCTCCAGGCGGCGACCGAGGACCGGTACGGCCCGCTCCCCGAGCCCGTCGCAAACTTGTTCCTGATCCAGGAGGCGAAGCTGAAGCTCGCCGTCGTCGGCGCCGACTACCTCGTCTTCCGCGGCGGGAAGATGAGCGTGGGACGGATGGTGCTCGGCTCGGAGGAGCTACGCGATCTTCGGCGCCGGGTCGACACGGCGGTCTACACGACGGCGAACCACGAGGTGAGCCTGCGCGAGGACGGCTTTCCGCAGGCGCTCCGGCTCGTCGATGCTATACTGGCCGCGCGCCGGGCAGCGTGACGATTCCGCTGCTAATGGCGCTTTTCCATGAAACGACTCGCTTTTCTCGCGCTCGTCGCGCTCGCACTCGTCGCCGCCGGCTGTGGTGGTGCCAAGCGTGCGTCCCTGAGCTCCGGCGACGTCGCTGTCGCCGGATCGCAGCAGATCACGAAGGATCAGTTCGACTCGCTGCTGACCCGCGCGAAGAAGAGCTACGACGCCCAGAAGCGCCCCTTCCCGAAGGCGGGCACGGCCGAGTACGAGCAGCTCAAGGGCCAGGCGATCACCTTCCTCATCCAGCGCGCGGAGTTCGAGCAGGAGGCTGCCGACCTCGGCATCAAGATCACGGACCAGAAGGTCAACGCGCGCATCGATCAGCTCAAGAAGCAGTTCTACGGTGGCAGTGACGCGAAGTACAAGAAGACGCTCCAGCAGCAGGGGCTCTCGGAGGACCAGGCGAAGCAGGAGGTCCGTGCGCAGCTGATATCGGAAGAGCTGTACAAGAAGGTGACCTCGAACGTGAAGGTCTCCCAGAAGGAGATCCAGGCGTACTACGACACGCACAAGACCCAGTACCAGCAGCCCGAGAGCCGGGACGTGCGACACATCCTCGTGCCGAAGAAGGCGCTCGCCGATCAGCTCTACGCGCAGCTCAAGTCCGGCGCCGATTTCGCGAAGCTGGCGAAGAAGTACTCGAAGGATCCCGGCTCGGCTTCGAACGGAGGCAAGCTCACGATCTCGAAGGGCCAGACCGTCGCCGCGTTCGACAAGACGGCGTTCGCGCTGAAAAAGGGTGAGCTCTCGCACCCCGTGAAGACGCAGTACGGCTACCACATCATTCAGGCGCTCTCCGCGATCAAGCCGGCGCAGAAGACGCCGCTCAGCAAGGTCGAGCAGTCGATCCGGCAGCAGCTCGAGGACCAGCGGAAGCGCGACGCGATGACCAAGTGGGTCGAGGACACGAAGAACCGCTACTGCAAGTCCCGGATCAAGTATCAGGTCGGCTTCGCGCCGAACCCTGACCCCTGTCTGAGCACGGGCACGACGACGAGTCAGTGACGCTCGGGCAGACGCTCGAGGACCTTCAGGAACTGACCGAGCGGCTCCGCCGCGATTGCCCGTGGGACCGCGAGCAGACGGAGCGGACGATCGTGCCGCACACCGTCGAGGAGGCTTACGAGGTCGCCGACGCCGCCGTCGAACGCGACGACGCCAAGCTCGCAGACGAGCTCGGCGATCTCCTGTTCCAGGTCTACTTCCTGGCTCTCCTCCTCGCCGAGCGCGGCGGTGACGACCTCGAGGCGGTCGCCCGGCGCACGCAGGAGAAGCTCGTGCGCCGGCATCCACATGTCTTCGGCGATGCGGAAGCCCGGACCGCCGGCAGGGTGCGTGAGCGCTGGGAGGAGATCAAACGCACAGACGAGGGCCGCACCGGCATCTTCCACGACGTGCCGGAATCGCTTCCCGCGCTGCTCTATGCACGGAAGGTGCAGCGGCGCGCCGCCGCCGTCAACTTCGAGTATCCGGACGCGGCCGGTGCGCTCGCAGATCTCGACGACGAGCTGCGAGAGTTGAAGGAAGCACTGGCCGGCGCCGGCGAGCCCGCACCCGAGACCGAGCCGCACCCTCACGTCTTCGAAGAGCTCGGTGACGTGCTGTTCGCCGCCGTGAACGTCGCTCGCCGGCTGAACGTCGATCCCGAGCTCGCCCTCCGGGCGATGACGCGCCGTTTCGTCGCGCGCGTCGAGCGGGCGGAGAAGCACGCAGCCGACGAGGGAGAGGACTTCGCGGGGCTCGCGCTGGCCGAGCAGGACCGCTACTTCGACCGGGCCAAGGAGGAGCTGGAATGAGCGCAGTGATCACGCGCGTGCACGCGCGGCAGATTCTCGACTCGCGCGGGAACCCGACGATCGAGGTCGATGTCGGACTGGAGTCCGGCGCGGTCGGCCGCGCAGCCGTTCCTTCGGGCGCGTCGACCGGGAAGTTCGAGGCCGTCGAGCTCCGCGACCACGACGCGCACCTCTACCGCGGCAAGAGCGTCCTCACCGCCGTGCGGAACGTGGACGCGGAGATCGCGGCGGCGGTGAGAGGGCTCGACGCCGACGACCAGAGGGCGCTCGATGCCGCCCTGATCGAGCTGGACGGAACAGAGAACAAATCGCGCCTCGGCGCCAACGCCGTCCTGGGTGTCTCGCTCGCGGCCGCAAAGGCCGCCGCGGCGAACGCCGGCGTCAGCCTGTTCCGCTGGGTCGGGGGTGCCGACGCGAACGTCCTGCCGGTGCCGATGATGAACGTCGTCAACGGCGGCGCCCACGCGCAGAACTCCCTCGACCTGCAGGAGTTCATGGTCGTCCCGGTGGGCGCCGACTCCTTTGCCGACGCGCTCCGAATCGGGGCGGAGACGTTCCACGCGTTGAAGGACGTCCTCCACGAGCGCGGTCTCTCGACAGGGGTCGGTGACGAGGGTGGCTTCGCGCCGGAGCTGGGCTCGACGCGGGACGCGGTCGAGGCCGTCCTCGAGGCTGCCGAACGAGCTGGACATCGTGAGCGGGTGGCGCTCGCGCTCGACCCCGCCTCGACCGAGCTCTTCCGCGACGGGGCGTACCACCTCGACCGCGCGGGGAGCGTCCTCGGCGCCGGCGAGCTGGTCGACCTCTACGCGTCGCTGGCCGACGATTTCCCCGTCGTGTCGATCGAAGACGGCCTCGCCGAGGACGAGTGGGAGGAGTGGAAGGCGATGACCGAGCGGCTCGGCGACCGGCTGCAGCTCGTCGGCGACGACCTGTTCGTCACGAACGTCGCTCGCCTTCGGCGGGGGATCGACGAGGGCGTCGCCAACGCCATCCTCCTCAAGGTCAACCAGATCGGCACGCTCACGGAGACACTCGACGCGATCGCACTCGCGCGCTCGAACGGCTACGCCTGCGTGATGTCGCATCGCTCGGGCGAGACGGAGGACACCACGATCGCCGACCTGGCGGTCGCGACCGGCGTCGGCCAGATCAAGACTGGAGCCCCGTCGCGAACCGACCGCGTCGCGAAGTACAACCAGCTGCTGCGAATCGAAGAGGAGCTCGGCGACGCGGCGGTCTACCCGGGCTGGCAGGCGTTCCCGCGTTTCCCGCGCTGACGGACGCGTGACCGGCGGGTACTGACGTACCGCGCCGCTACTCTGAGCACATGGCCGCCCAGCCGCCGCGCCGCACCAAGATCGTCGCGACCGTGGGGCCTGCCTCCGCCACGCCGGAGCTCGTGCGCGGGCTCGTCGATGCGGGCATGGACGCGGCCCGTCTGAATCTCTCCCACGGAAACCACGAGCAGCACGCTGCCCGCGCCCAGCTCATCCGCGACGTCGAGGAGGAAGTCGGTCGGCCGCTGGCGCTCATCGCCGACCTCCAGGGCCCCAAGTTCAGGGTCGGCGAGCTCGAGGCGCCCCTCGCCCTGAGGCGGGGCGAGGAGGTCGTGGTCGTCGTGGGTGACGACGGCACCCCCAACGGAGAGCTGCCGATCGCGCCCGCAGCGATCGGCGAGGTCTGGCAGCCGGGCCACGAGGTGCTGATCGACGACGGGATGATTCGGCTGCGAATCGAGGAGGTCGAGTCGGGGCGTGCGCGCTGCGGTGTGGTCGTCGGCGGCTCCGTCACGTCGCACAAGGGGGTGAACCTCCCCGGCGTCCCGATTCCCATCCCTTCCCTCACTCGGAAAGACCTCGACGACCTCGAGTTCGCGCTGGGGCTCGACTGCGACTTCGTCGCGCTCTCGTTCGTCCGCTCCGCCGCCGACGTCCGTGATCTCAAGGCGCTGCTTGAGCAGGAGAAGTCGAATCTCCACGTGATCGCGAAGATCGAGAAGTCAGAGGCGGTCGACGCTCTCGACGACATCCTGGCCGAGGCGGACGCCGTGATGGTCGCCCGCGGCGACCTCGGCGTCGAGATCGGTGCCGCAGTCGTCCCGCTCGCGCAGAAGCGGATCATCCTCAAGGCGCTCGAGCGGGGGAAGCCCGTGATCACGGCCACGCAGATGCTTGAGTCGATGATCCAACATCCCGAGCCGACGCGCGCGGAGGCGAGCGACGTGGCGAACGCGATCCTCGACGGGACCTCGGCCGTCATGCTCTCCGGCGAGACCGCCGTCGGTCAGTACCCCGTTGAGGCCGTCCAGACGATGGACCGCATCGCACGCGCGGTCGAGCCGAGCCTCGGCTACCGCCACGAGCTGCCCAACGCAACCGAGCACCCGACGATCGGCAACGCGATGTCGAACGCGGCCTGCGACCTGGCCGAGGCTCTCGGCGCGGCCGCGATCCTGGTCCCGACC
>DATDDZ010000250.1:0-11831 GCA_036523555.1 Gaiellaceae bacterium | reverse complement strand
TGCGAAGGGAAGAGGCGCGAACTTCGCGCCGACGCGCTCGATGGGAGCGTCGAGCCAGTCGAACGCGCCGTACTGCACGACGGCCGCGACCTCCGCGCCGAAACCCATGCGCGTCACCGCCTCGTGAGCGACGACGCAGCGATTCGTCTTCTTCACCGAGGAGATCAGCGTCTCCTCGTCGAGGGGCTGAAGCGTGCGCGGGTCGACCACTTCGACGGAGACGCCCTCCTCTTCCGCGTCCTTCGCCGCGGCCAGCGCCTCGTGTACGAGACGCCCGGTCGCGATCACGGTCACGTCCTCGCCCTCCCGGTGAATGCGCGCCCGGCCGAGCGGGATCGGCTCGAGCTCCGCAGGGACGTCTTCCTTGATCCCGTAGAGCGTGCGGTGCTCGAAGAAGACGACCGGGTTGTCGTCGTAGATCGAGGACCAGAGCAGGCCGCGCGCGTCAGTCGGCGTCGACGGGAAGACGACCTTCAGGCCGGGGATGTGGACGAACCATGCCTCGAGCTGCTGCGCGTGCTGGGCGCCCGGCGACCAGCCCGCACCGCCCTGCGTCCGGAACGTCACGGGGACGGTCAGCTGCCCGCCGGACATGTACCGGTGCTTGGCGGCCTGGTTGACGATCTGCTCTGTCGCAAGCGTCAGGAAGTCCTCGTACATGATCTCGGCGACGGGCCTCATGCCCTGCATCGCGGCACCGATCGCCGCGCCCGCGAGCGCCATCTCGGAGATGGGCGCGTTGCGGATCCGCTCCGGGCCGAACTCGTCCAGCATCCCCTGGGTCACACCCATCGAGCCGCCCATCTCGGCGATGTCCTCGCCCATGACGAAGACCTCGTCGTCCTGGCGCATCGCCTGCACGAGCGCGTCCCGTACCGCCTCCCGATACGACAGCTCAGGCACCTGACGCTCCCGACCGCTCTCCGCTCCAGGCCGGCGGAGCCCGCAACGTCTCAGGAGCGTCAGGCATACACGTTCTTCAACGCGTCCTCGGGCTTCGGATCGGTGCCGCTCTTTGCGAACTCGACCGCTGCCTCCACGATCTCCCGCACCTCACTGTCGACGTCCTCGACCTCTGCCTCGGTGAGCTCGAGCCTCGCGCGCAGATGCTCGATCGGATCCTGCGTCGCGCGGGCCTCGGCGATCTCCTCCTTCGAGCGATAGACCTGCGGATCGCCGATGTAGTGACCGACGAGGCGGAAGGTCTCGACCGCGAGGAACACCGGCCCCTTGCCGCCGCGGGCATGTTCGAGCGCGCGCCGCGTCGCTTTGTAGACGGCCTCGACGTCCTGGCCGTCGACCTTCACCGACTTCATCCCGAAGGCGACCGCGCGCAGCGAGATGTCCTCGATCGGCATGTGCTGCGAGCTCGGCGTCGACTCCGCCCAGTGGTTGTTCTCGCAGACGAAGAGCGCCGGCACCGTCCACAGCTGCGCGAGGTTGAGCGCCTCGTAGAAGGTGCCGATGTTGGTCGCGCCGTCGCCGAAGAACGCGACCGCGACGCGCGGCTCGTTGCGGAACTTGAATGCCAGCGCCGCGCCGGTAATCGCGGGGAGGCCTCCTCCGACGACGGCGTTCGCGCCCATGTTTCCGCGCTCGACGTCGTAGAGGTGCATCGACCCCCCGTAGCCGTGCGAGCATCCTTCGAGCTTCCCGTAGAGCTCCGCCATCAGCTCGTTCGGCGTCGTGCCTTTCGCAAGCGTGTGACCGTGGGCCCGATGGGTCGAGGCGATGATGTCGCCCTCTTCGAGCGCACGACAGACGCCGACGGCCACCGCTTCCTGGCCGATCGCCACGTGCAGGAAGCCCGGAAGCTCGCCCGCACGGAAGCGCTCCTCGACCTTCTCCTCGAAGCGCCGGATCAGCAGCATCTCGCGGAAAAAGTCGCGCAGATCGGCTTCCGACAGCGCACCTTTCTGCTCCACCTTCGCCACGGGCGCCAGTGTACGCTCCAGCCCTTGCGACTGGTTGGTGACTTCAACGAGATCGAGCGCGGGATCGGCGACGACTGGTCGGAGCTGCGTTTCGTGCTCACCGTCGCCGACGAGAAGCGAGTCGACCGCGCCGCCGCGCTTCTCGGACCGGCGAATCCGGGACTGCTCGGCACCACGCTCCGCTTCTCCGCGATGCGTCACGGGCAGGGGGTCGGGCCCGAGGCCGTGAGGCGCCTCCTCAAGCGGCTCGACGACGAGAAGATCATCGGACGCCTCGAGCTCCTCGGCTCCACACAGGCGCTCGTCGAGGATCACGGGCCGGCAAACACGCTCCGGTCGCAGTGGGAGAACGCGGTCGCAACGCTCCCGCCGGACTGGAGCGACGTCTACGCCGAGGTGCGGCTCGACTCGACCGACTACCTCGAGCGCGGCGCGCTGCTGCTCGCGCCGATCAACCCCGACGGCGGCGGCGGCGCGCCGACCCTCCGCTTCCGCTCCGCGCAACACTTCGGCTACGGCGTCTCGCCGCAGATGGCGGCACGTTGCTTCGGCCGCTGCGACGAGGAGGGAATCACCGGAGACGTCTCGATCCTGCATGCGCTCTCGGACACGCGGCCGGTCGGCACGCAGGGCCCCGTCTGGATCCGGGAAGGGCGCGTCGTATGAGCGGCGACCCTGTTTCCTGGCTCATGATCGAGCGCGGCTGGCGGGTCGTCGACTCGGCCGGCGAGGAGTTCGGGCACGTGGATCAGGTCGCCGGCGACGCCGAGGCGGACATCTTCAGCGGGTTGGTCGTCTCGACCGGGCTGCTCAGCGGCCACCGCTACGTCCCGGCGGAGCAGGTCGGCACGATCATCGAGGGCTCCGTCCAGCTGCACCTGACACGCGACGAGGCGAAGCACCTCGCGGCACACAACGGTCCCGGCGCCCACGGCTGAGCGAACGGCCTACCCGCCCAGGACCTCCTCGAGCTCCCGCACCAACACGCGCGCGTCGCGCTCGGACGGAGCGACCACGAGGACAGTGTCGTCTCCCGCGAGCGTTCCGACGATCCGTCCATGGTGGAGCCGGTCGAGCGCCCGCGCGATCGCGGGCGCCGAGCCGAGCTCGGAGTGGACGACGACGATGTTGCGCGCCGCGGTGACCTTGCGCCCGAACTGACCCAGGATCGACCGCAGGAGATCCCCCGGATCCGCTCGACGCCCGTCGTCCTGCAGGACGTAGCGTGGGCGCCCGAGCGGGTCGTGGATCTTCTCGAGGCCGAGCTCGTGGATGTCACGCGAGATCGTCGCCTGTGTCACGGCGCAACCAGCGTCGGCGAGAGCATCGAGAAGCTCGAACTGCGTGCCGATGCTCATCCTCGAGACCACGCTCTGGATCAGGCGATGCCGCTCTGCCTTCGACAGCTGCATACGGCGAGCATACGTATGCAACTGTTTGGCAGAGCTCAGGACTGGTAGAACACCGGATCATGTTGCGGAAACTGTTGTGGACCGGGCTCTACGGCGCGCTCGGAGCCCTGGCGACGATCGCGTCACGGCGCACTGCCGCCCGCGTCTGGCGTACCCTGACCGGCGAAGAGCCTCCGCTCAAGAGATGACGACGACAGCAGATCAGAAGATGGACCGTGCGGCCGCGAAGCTGCAGGAGCTCGCGAACCGAATGGCCGACGAAGGCGGCGTCAAGGCGAAGCTGGCCGAGCCGCTCGCCCAGGACGCCGACCTGATCCGGAAGATGAAGCCGAGCCTGATCAAGGCTCGGGCCAGAAGCGGAGCGCCGAGAGGCGCGACTCCCCCGACGCGGATCACGCCGCCGAAGCCGAAGATCGAAGCGAGCCCGAAGAAGCGGTCTGGCGGCGGCCCCAGCCCCTGGCTCGTCGTCGGCGTCGCGCTCGCGGCGGGAATCGTCCTCGCGAAGTGGATCGACTGGAGAGGCAGTGACCGGTCCCGAGACTGACGGCCCGACCTCACCCCCGCTCGGCGCCGCGGTCAAAGAGGTCGCGGAACGGGCGAGCGCGATCTTCAGGCTCGAGCTCGAGCTCGCCACGCTCGAGCTGCGGCGCAAGGGACGCGCGTTCGGCCTCGGCATCGGCTTCGCAGCCGGCGCCCTGGTCGTCGCGATCTTCATGGTCGGATTCGTCTTTGCCACCATCGCGGCGGCGATCGCGACTGCTCTGCCGACGTGGGCGGCGCTCCTGATCGTCACGGGATTCCTCCTGCTCACGGCCGGAGGGCTCGCGGCCCTCGCTGTGGGCCGGTTCAAGCGCGGCACTCCCCCGGTCCCCGAGCACGCCATCACCGAGGCGAAGCTCACGACCGAGGCGCTGAAGGCCAATGGCCGGTAGCAACTCCCGCACCGTCGAGCAGATCCGCGCCGAGATCGAATCGGAGCGCGAGCAGCTGGCCGGAGCCGCGGAGAACCTGCGCGGGAGCATCGGCGAGGCGACGAACATCAGCGGGAAGCTGCGGGCGAACCTGCCGGCGGCGGCGGTCGGCGCCATCGGCGTGGGGTTCCTGCTCGCGGGCGGCGTCGGCGCGACCGTGCGCCTGATCTTCGGGCGCGGCCGCGAGGATCAGGCGCAGGTGAAGGTAGGACGCTTCCGCCTCGGCTTCCGCGACTGAGCCCACGACTCGCGCGCGAAGAACTATCGGCTCGCCGGCAGGGCTCAGTAGAGCCGACTGGCTGGCGGCGGCGAAACGCAGCTTCGAGGAGTTCAGGCAGGACGACTGCCTGGGCCTGTCCCAGCAGATCGCCTTCAGCTCGCTGCTCGCGTTCTTCCCCGCAATGGCGTTCGTCGTCGGCGCGCTCGGCCTTTTCCATCTCTTCGACGCGGTCAAGCGCCTGCTCGACCCGATCGCGCCCCACGGCGTGATCAGCTTCATCTCGGGACTGCAGCACGACTCAAACGGAGGCACGTCCGCGGCCGCGTTTGCGATCGGCCTCGCGGGTGCCGTGTGGGCGGCGAGCGGCGCGATGGGAGCGACGATCAAGGCCGTGAACGCCGCGTACGACCGTGAGGAGACACGCCCGATCTGGAAGTTGCGCGGGCTCGCCATCGTCCTCGTGGTCACGAGCGCCGTCACCACCGCGGGGATCTTCCTGTTGATCGTGGTCGGCGGCTCGCTCGGCGACGCGATCGCGAAGAAGGCCGGCCTCGGTGGGGCCTTCACCTGGACGTGGGGCATCCTGCGCTGGCCCGTCGCGTTCTGCGCGATCCTGCTCCTGTTCGGCCTCGTCTACAACGTTGCGCCCAACATCGAGCAGCGACGCTGGAAATGGGTCACCCCGGGATCGGCGATCGGCGGCGTCCTCTGGCTTCTGCTCTCCGCGCTGTTTGCGGTCTACGTCGCCTTCGCCGGCCACTACACGAGGACGTACGGAACCCTGGCGAGCGGCGTCATCCTCCTCCTCTGGCTCTACTACTCGGCGATCGCCCTGCTCTACGGCGCCGAGCTCAACTCAGAGCTCGACCGCCAGGCCGACATCCGCGCGGGCAGCAAGCGTCGCGTCAGGTGACCGTGAACGTCCCCCGGAGCCGCTTCGTCTTGTCCGACCGGTACGTGTAGCGCCCCGGCTCGAGCTGCAGGCTCCAGGTGACCCGGCCGCGGAACCCGACGCCGGTCTTCTTGTTGAGCCCGGGCCCGCTGAGGTGGAAGTTGTCGGTCTTCGAGAGGTCGTTGACCGTGAAGGTGATCGGGCCGGACGGCGCTGTCTTGGGACGCACGGAGATCGACTTCCGCGGCCCGACAGATGCGGCGACCGCGGTCGGCGGAACGTTGCCGACGGTGAATGAGCCGTGCATCGTCGTCGAGTGCACGTCGCACATGTACGAGTACCGCCCGTCCGTGAACGTCACTGTCCACGTCACCTCCTGTGCGGCCTCGACCGGAGTGGCGTTGTTCACCTCCGGGCCCCGGAGGTGGAAGTTGTGCTGCTCGGAGCGGTCGCTGACCGCGATGTCGTACGTGCCCTTGTCGAGATGGGTGACGAGATTTCCGGACGCATCGCGCAGCGAGATCACGAAGGCATCGTTCGTCCCCACCAGCGCGACGAGGCGCGGGTTGTCGGCATGGGCGAGCGCAGACGGGAAAAAGAGGATGATCAGCAGGACGACTGGCGCTATTCGAATGGTCATGCCCGGACCCTACGGCCCACCGACCAGCTCGGATTGCCCTCAGGCACGGAGCTCGGCCCCGAAGCCCGACTCGAGCGCTGCGACGATCCGGGCCCTGAGCGCCGATGCGTCCTCGTCAGTGAGCGTCCTTTCCGGCGACTGGAATGTCACGGCGAAGGCAATCGACTTCTTGCCCGGAGGGATGGGGGCCTCCCGGTAGTCGCTCAGGAATCGCGCCTCGACGAGCTCCTCACCGGCCGCCTCGCGGGCCTCTTCCAGCAGGGCCGCGACGGGCACGCCGACGTCGACGACGAACGCGAGATCCTGGTGCACGGCCGGGTAGGCCGCTATCTCGGCGAACTGCACCGGATCGACGACCGCCGCGGAGATCGACTCGAGCGATAGCTCGAACGCGCTCCACACACCGTCGAGAACCGCCGGATGCAGCTCCCCGACCGGTCCCTGTGCGGTCACGGCCGACCGTGACGGATGGAAGAGGCGATGCGGTTGCGGCTCGAACCGGACGTCGAACTTCAGCGCCTCGGCCAGCGCCTCGACCACGCCCTTGGCACGCGGGAAGCCGCCCGCGCCGATGCCGGCGACGTGAATCGACTCCGACGGCAGCCGGCCGTCCGGCTCGTACACCCGCGCGATCTCGAAGAGCGCGACCTGCTCGTTCCCGAGCTCGACGTTCCGGCGCGCGGCCTCGACGAGGCTCGGGAGCAGCGTCGTCCTGAGAACCGCAAGCTCGACCGTGATCGGCTCGAGCAGCCGCAAGGCTCCGGGCTCGGGGTCGGACTCGACGAGGGAGGGCGTGTACACCTCCGCGAAACCAAGCCCCGCCAGAACATCCTCGACCCGACGCTGGATCCGCTGCTCGCGCGCGAGCCGGCCGAACATCTCGCGGCGCGCGGGGTAGGTGAAGGGCACGTCCTCGAGCCGGAAGCGGGCGACCTCCTCGACGACGTCGATCTCGCGCGCGACGTCGCGCGTGCGCCAGGTGGGTGCGGTCACGTTTTCACCGTCGCGGTCGAACCCGAGCCGCCGGAGGATTGCGTACTGCTCGGCCGGCGCTGTCTCGACGCCGATGACCGCGTCGGCGCGGTCGGGCCGGTAGCGAACGACCGGGCGGCCCGGCAGCCCGTCCTGCACGTCCACGTCGCCGGCCCAGTGTGCGCCGGACAGCTCCACGATGAGCTCCGTCGCGAGCGACGCAGCCTGCGGGGCAAGGTACGGATCCACTCCCTTCTCCCACCGGTTCGAGCCCTCGGTGCGGAGACGCAAGCGCTCGGACGTCCGGAAGATCCCGAACGGCTCGAAGTTCGCGGCCTCGAGCAGGACGTTCCGGGTCTGCCCGGTGATCTCCGTCTCCTCCCCGCCCATGATCCCGGCGAGGGCGATCGAGCGCTCGGCGTCGGCGATCATCAGGTCCTCGGGGTCGAGCTTCCGCTGCTCGCCGTCGAGCGTCCTCAGCACCTCGCCCGTGAGCGCCCGGCGCACGACGACGCGACCGCCGGCGAGCGTGTCGAAGTCGAAGGCGTGAAGCGGGTTGCCGAGCGCGAGCATGACGTAGTTCGTGACATCGACGATGTTCGAGATCGGCCGCATGCCGGCGTCGGCGAGGCGCGTCCTCAGCCAGAGCGGCGACGGCCCGATCGAGACGTCCCGGAAGAGACGCCCGATGTAGCGAGGCGCGCCCTCGAAGTCCTCGATCCGAACGTCGACCGGCTCGGCGCCGCTCGGCTCGGGATCCCTGCCCGGAGGCGGCGAAAGGTCGACGTCGCACAGGGCGGCGACCTCGCGCGCGAGGCCGTAGATCGACAGGAGGTCGGGCCGGTTCGGGGTCGACTCGACGAGGAGGACGTCTTCCGTCAGCGCGACCTTGTCCTGCAACAGGGTCCCGGCCTCCCAGTCGTCGGGGAGGACCATGATCCCGGTGTGGTCGGTGCCGAGCTCGACCTCGTCCTCCGCCAGGATCATCCCGTTCGAGAGCTCGCCCCGGAGCTTCGTGGGCTCGAGCCGTCGGCCGTCGGCGAGGATCGCACCGGGGAGGGCGACCGCGACCGTCGCCCCGGCCCCGAAGTTCCAGGCGCCGCAGACGATCTGCCGGGCGTCGCCGTCCCCTACGTCCACCTGGCACAGCTGCAACCGGTCCGCGTTCGGGTGCTTTCCGGCCTCGAGGACCCGGCCGACCCTGAACAGGCCGAGGTTGCCGTCGTCGTCGGGGACGCCCCGGCGCACGATCCCCTCGACCTCCGCGACCGAGATGCTCAGCCGCTCGGCCAGCTCCGGCAGCGGCATCTCCAGTGCGACGTACTCCCGGAGCCATGAGATCGGTACGCGCATCGCTAGAACTGGCGCAGCACGCGCAGGTCCGGGGACCAAAGGGGACGGATCTCGGCGATGTCGTGGCGCAGCTGGGCGACGCGCTCGAGGCCGCAGCCGAACGCAAAGCCGCTCCACTCCTCTGGGTCGAGCCCGACATTCTCGAGTACCCGGGGATCGACCATCCCCGAGCCGCCCATCTCGAGCCAGCCCGAGTACTTGCAGGTGCGGCAGCCCTCCCCCCCACAGATGCCGCAAGAGACGTCGGGCTCCATCGACGGCTCGGTGAACGGGAAGAAGTGGGTGCGGAACCTGACCCGTCGATCCTCGCCGAAGAGCGCCCGCATCACGTGAAGCAGCGTGCCCTTCAGGTCGCCGAGCGTCAGGCCACGGTCGACCGCCAGCCCTTCGAACTGGTGGAAGATCGGGAAGTGGGTCGCGTCGATCGTGTCGCGGCGATAGCACCGTCCGATCGAGACCATGTAGACCGGCGGCCGGCGCTCCTCCATCGCGTGAATCTGCGACGGTGAGGTCTCCGTTCGGAGGATGACCTCGGGATCGAGGAAGAAGGTCGCGCGCGGCGAGCGGCTGGCATGGGTCGGCTCGAAGGCGAGCTTGTCGAAGTTGTATTCCACGGTCTCGACCTCGCGGTCGTAGCGAAGCTCGTAGCCGAGGCCGAGGAACGTGTCCTCGATGATCCGGCGCACCTGCGTCGTCGGATGCAGGTGTCCAACGGGGAGCTCTTCGCCGGGGATCGTGACGTCGAAGGCGTCGTCGGTGAGCCGGCTGTCGAGCTCCGCGCGCTGCAGCTCTGCTTCGCGGGCCGAGAACGCCGTCTCGAGGCGCTCGCGCACGGCGTTCAGCGCCATCCCCGTCTCGCGGTCGCGGACGCCGCGCAGCGCGACCTTGAGGTCGCTCTTCCGCCCCAGCGACGCGGCATGGGCGGCGGCCAGCTCCGTCGCCGTCGCCGCGTCCGCGAAACTCTTCAGCGCATTGTCCGAGTATCCGTCCCAGTCCACAGGCCGAATCTAGCCTGTGAGCAGTTACGACGCGATTGCCGAGCTCTACGACCCGTGGAGCGCGAGCGTGGTCGAGGACGTCGCGTTCTACCTCGAGGAGGCCCGGCGGTCGAGCGGCCCCGTCGTCGAGCTCGGAGTCGGGACAGGCCGCATCGCCGTCCCGGTCGCGGCGGACGGGATCCGCGTGATCGGCGTCGACTCGAGCCGGGGGATGCTGGAGGTCTGCGCCCGGCGGGCCGCTCTTGCGGGAGTTGAGATCGACCTCCGGGCGGGAGACCTGCGCGACCCACCCGTGAGGGAGAAGGTTCCGCTCGTGATCTGCCCGTTCCGCTCCCTCCTCCACATGCATACGGACGAGGACCGGCGCAGCGTCCTCTCAGCGGTGCGCCGGCTCCTGGCCGAGGACGGCCGGTTCGTCTTCGACGTCTTCGCCCCTGGAGCCGCGGACATCCAGGCCACCCATGACCGATGGCTCGAGCGCGAGCGGGGGATCTACGAGCACGCGGTGTGGGACGTGGACGAACGAACCCTGACGCTCACCGTGCGCGGCAAGGGGCGCGAGACGACGATGGCGCTCGCCTGGCTCGCTCCCGAGGAGTGGCGGGCTCTCCTCGAGGCGGGCGGCTTCGAGGTCGAGGCGTGCTACGGCTGGTTCGACCGCAGCCCGTACGCCGGCGGCGAGGACATGGTGTGGATCGCCGCGCCTCGCACCATGAGCGGAACCTGACCTAACGGCGCCGGGCGAGCTCGTAGAGCGCGATCGCTCCCGCGGCGGCGACGTTGAGCGACTCGGCGCCCTCGGCGAGCGGAATCGTCACGCGCGACTCGCACCGGGCGAGCACCTCCTCCGGGAGCCCTTCGCGCTCGGCTCCGAGCACGAAGGTCGTACGCTCGGAGAGCTCGGTGTCGGCGAGCGGGCTGCCGCCGTGCGCGACGAGAGCGACGCGACGGCCGGGCGCCTCGTCGAAACCGACGAGCGGAACGCGGAAGAGCGCACCCATCGAGGCGCGCAGGGCCTTCGGACCCGTGGCGTCCGCCGAGCCCGCCGAGGCGGCGACGAACGCCGGCCCGAGAGCGTCCGACGCCCGCACGAGCGTCCCGACGTTGCCGGGATCCGACACGCGCCAGAGCGCGAGCCCCGCCGGAGGCAGGTCGCCCCGCGGAAGGTCGGCGCGCCGGAAGACCCCGATCGCGCGCGGGGGGTGCGCGAGCGTGGAGACCTCGGCCAGGAGCTCCGGAACGACGTTCTCACCCGCGACGAGAACATCGACCGGCTCGATTCCCGCGCTCAGCGCCGCTTCGACGAGGTCCTCGCCCTCGGCCGCGAACAGCCCGAGTTTCTCGCGCCACCGGCGCTCTTGGAGCTTGCGGACGAGCTTGAGCTTCTCGTTCTCGCGGGAGGTGATCAGCGCGGCCGTGTCAGCTCTGGAGCGCCGACTTCGCCTTCTCGGCGATGGCGCCGAACGCCCGCGGATCGCTCACGGCGAGGTCGGCGAGCACCTTGCGGTCGAGCTCGATCTCGGCCTTCTTCAGCCCTGCGACGAACTGGTTGTAGGAGAGCCCGTTCGCGCGCGCGCCGGCGTTGATCCTCATGATCCAGAGCCGCCGGAACGTCCGCTTCTTGTTCTTGCGGTCGCGGTAGGCGTACGTGAGCGAGTGGTCGACCTGCTCCTTGGCGTAACGGTACGAAGACTTCTTGAGCCCCCAGTAGCCCTTCGCCTGCCCGAGGACCTTGCGCCGCTTCTTGCGAGCCGCAACGGATCTCTTCACGCGCGGCATCAGCGCTTCCCCCTCGGGGCGAGCATCTGCCCGAGGGCGCGCTTGTTGGGCTCCGCCACCGGCTGGTCCTTGCTGAAGCGCCGCTTTCGCTTGGAGGTCTTCTTCGTCAGGTTGTGGCTCTTCATTGCCTGACGGCGAAGGAGCTTGCCCCCGGCGGTGACCTTAAACCGCTTCTTGGCGCTGCTCGATGTTTTCGTCTTCGGCATCTTCCTTCTTCACTCCCGCGTTCTTCGTCGGGCCTAGAACCATGACCATGTTTCGTTTCGACTCGAGAAGCGGCGGCGTCTCGATCTGGCCGATCTCCTTCACGTCCTCGGCGAGCCGCATCAACAGGTCGCGTCCTCGCTCGGGGTGGTCCGCCTCCCGGCCTCTGAACATGATCGTCACCTTGACCTTGGCGCGCTGGTTCAGAAAGCGCTCGACGTGACCCTTCTTCGTGTTGTAGTCGTGAATCCCGATCTTCGGCCTGAGCTTGATCTCCTTGACGTTGATCTGCGTCTGGTGCTTGCGTGCGAGCTTGGCTTTCTGTTCCTGCTCGTACCGGTACTTTCCGTAGTCCATCACCCGGGCCACCGGCGGATCGGCCTGCGACGCGACTTCGACGAGATCCATGTCCTTGTCGAAGGCGTACTGCATCGCCTCCTTCGTCGGCTTGATCCC
>DATDDZ010000249.1:0-3352 GCA_036523555.1 Gaiellaceae bacterium | reverse complement strand
CTGCGCAACGTCTTCGGCAACGGCGCCCTGACGCCGACCCAGATCGTGGTCGAGACCGCCTCCCCTGGTGGCGCTCGCCGGTCCGCAGTGAGTGCGGCGGTTGATCGCCTGGCCAATCGTCTGTTCCACGATCCCGAGGTCTACGTCGTCGCGAGCGGCAGCAAGGCCCCCTACGTCTCCCGCGACGGACGCGCCGCGCGCGTGATCGTGGTCAACCGGCACGAGTACGGGTTGCCGGTGTCGCGGCGGCTCGTCGACCGCATCCGTGCGCTCCACGTCCCCGGCGCGCATTTCCCGGCCGAGAGTCGTGTGTTCGTCGGCGGCGCCGGGCCGCAGGGGTCCGACTTCCTCGCCCGCTCGTACGCCTTCTTCCCCTGGCTCGTGCTCGCCGCGCTGGTCGTGACGTACCTGATTCTCGTGCGCGCATTCCGCTCGCTGCTGCTGCCGCTGAAGGCGGTGGCGCTCAACGTGCTTTCGGTGGCCGCGAGCTACGGGCTGCTGGTGGTGGTCTTCCGGGAGGGAGTCGGAGCGGGCCTGCTCGGCGTCGAACGGTCTCCGCAGATCGAGGGCTGGATTCCGGTCTTTCTCTTTGCAACGCTGTTCGGCCTGTCGATGGACTACGAGGTCTTCCTGGTCAGCAGGATGCGCGAGGCGTGGGATCGCGACCACGACAACGTCGCCGCCGTCGCGCACGGGCTCGAGCGCACGGGTCGCCTGATCACCGCGGCAGCGTTGGTGATGGCGCTCTCGTTCTCGGGGTTCCTGCTCGGCAGCGTCCCCGGCCTGCAGCAGATCGGCTTCGGGCTCGCCGCCGCAGTGCTGATCGACGCGACGATCGTGCGCGCACTGCTCGTCCCGTCGCTGATGGCTGTCCTCGGGCGCTGGAACTGGTGGCTGCCGGCCCTCGCGGCGCGCCTCTTGAGGGCGTGCGTGTCCGCGGGCCGCCCATCAGCCGTAGCTCCGTCGCTCGGAGGCGAGCGGAAATGAGACGCAGGCGCGTCCTGCTCGTCCTCCTCGTCGCAGTGCTCACGCTCGGCGGTCCCGCGGTCGCATCGGCGGCTTCGCCGACCGTGCGGTTGCTGATCGTGCACGTCGTCCGCAACTGTCACGTGTGGAGCACGTCGGCGAAGACACTCGGCCCCTCGGCCAGGCTGAAGGTTCCGCGGGGAGGACGCGTGATGATTCGCGCAAACTGCCCGATGGACTTCGACTTCCGGCAGACGCAAGGGCCACGGCTCGCGCTCGGGGATCCGCGGACCTATGCCGGGGGCGTCCGGACCCTGATCTTCAAAAAGGCCGGCGTCTACCGCCTGATCGTCACGAACGTCCAGACTCCCGAGGAGCGAGGCCTCGTCACGCTCGGCGACGCGAACACGCTCAGCCTCACCGTCGTCGTCAAGTAATGCGCAGTCCTAGATGGTCTTGAACTGCTCGAACGGCTGGCGGCACGAGGTGCAGTAGCGAACCGACCTGCAGGGTGTCGGGCCGAAGATGTTCTCGAGGCGCGTTTTCCTCGAGCCGCAGTAGGGGCAGCGGTGCGCGCCGGTCTGGAGCTCGACGAGCGTCGGCCCCTCGGGGACGCGCGGCGCCGGCGGCGCGAAGCCTGAGGCGCGCAGCTTCTCGCGCCCCTCGGGCGTGATGCGGTCGGTCGACCACGAGTCGTCGAGGCGAACGTTGATCTCGGGCTCTGCGCCGAGCGCGCGGATTCGGCTCGCCATCTGGTCGCGCATCGCCTCGAGAGCCGGGCAGCCGAGAAAGGTCGGCGTGAAGTCGACCCGCACGCGGTTCTCGGCGACGTCGACGTTCCGGACGACGCCGAGGTCGACGAGCGAGATGACCGGGATCTCGGGGTCCGGGATGTCCGCCAGCGCGGCCCAGACCTCTGCCTCGCTCACCATCGCGTCCCCGCAGGCTGGGAGCGCCGCACCATCGTCATCTCCTCCCACAGCTCGCCCAGCTCCGGCGTGTGCTCGTCGCGGCCGGAGTCGAGCAGCGGCCGCAGCTCCTCGAGCGCGGCGGTGAAGCGCAGCTCTCCTTGGAGGCGGTCGAACCACATCTGTGCATGCATGCGGTGGTACGCCTCCTCGCGGTCGATCTTCGCCGCGAGCCCGGCTATTTCCGGATCGTCGGAGCGCTTCAGCTGCTCGAGCCTGCTCGCGTCCGCCTCCTCGTAGAGGTAGTGGCGCGCGATCGTCTTCTCCCAGTCCAGCAGTCGCAGCTCGACGATCCGCGCGCAGCGGTACTCATCGGGCCGGCGATCGAAGGCCAGCTCGTCGGCGGTCATGCTGCGCTCGCGCGCGACGAGCTCGTAGAGGGCGCGCGCATGCCCGATCTCGTTCTGCGCGATCGAGGAGAAGGCGACGTCCTCCTCGAGCAGCGGCGCGATCCCAGTCCACTCGGAGTCGCGCCAGCCCAGGATCAGCTCGTCGTCAGCGATCTCGAGGAGCAGCTGCTGTTCCTGCTCGTTCACGCGCCTCCCTCAGCTTCTCCTTGAGCGGGTAGCCGTCGACCCGGTGGTAGTTGCGATTCAGCTCATCGACGAAATCGTGGATCTCGACGACGGCGGAGCGCGGCACGATCCAGAGCGCGGTCGACTCTCCTCGTCGCGCGTATTGCTCGCGCGCGTACACGTTCGCGAAGTGCTCGTCAGCGGCTTCGACCGAGCCTGCGTGCTGGAACGCCTGCCCCTTCCGCTCCTGTCTGAACACTTCGTAAATCACGCGGCTTGGGCGAGCAGGACCTGCCGCACCCACGCGGAGTTTGCGCGCGCCGAGCGCCTCAGGTCGAGACGGTCTTCGGTCTTCGGGCCGTGGCCGGTGACGACATGGCGGAGCTCCGCCCAGTCCGGCTCCGTGTACTCCCACACGCCGTCCTCGCCCTTCCTCAGCCTCGTGTCGGGCACGGTGAGGCCGAGCTCCCAGATCTGGGGGACGTAGCCGTCGAGGAACTGCTGGCGCGCCTCCTCGTTTCCCTGCGACTTGATCCGCCAGATGTACATCGGATCCTCGTCTTTCGGGATCGGGTTGCCGTGGAACTGCATCAGCGGCCCCCACCAGCGATTCAGCGCTTCCTGCACGAGTTCGCGCTGATCGTCCGTGCCGTTCATCAGCGTGAGGATCACGTCGCGCCCGTGGAGGATGTGAAACGACTCCTCCCAGCAGATCTTCTTCATGATCCGGGCGTACGGGGCGTACGAGCACTTGAGGAGCGCTTTCTGGGAGATGATCGCCGCCGCATCGACGAGCCAGGCGATCACGCCGACGTCGCCCCACGTCTTCGTCGGGTAATGGAAGACGTTGTGGAACTTGGCCTCGCCCGACACGAGCTCCGCCAGGCACCGGTCACGGGGCTT
>DATDDZ010000248.1:0-6777 GCA_036523555.1 Gaiellaceae bacterium | reverse complement strand
CTCGTGCTTCTGGATCAGCTTGAGGCCGATGCGGCCTCGAGCCTTGTCGACCTCCTGGACGAGCACGTCCAGGATGTCGCCGCGGTTGATCACGTCCTCGATGTGTCCCACGCGGCCGGGCCCGACGTTCGAGACGTGGAGTAGGCCGTCGGTGCCCTTCTTCAGCTCGACGAAGGCGCCGAACTGGGTTGTCTTCACGACCTTCGCGTTCCGGAACTCGTCACCGACTTCGGGCTCCTTCGTCAGCGACTCGATCGCGGTGATCGCGCCCTTCGCCTTCGTACCGTCGGTGGCGTAGATGAGGATCGTGCCGTCTTCCTCGATGTCGATCTGCACCTCGTGATCGGACTCGAGCGCGCGAATCGTCTCGCCGCCCTTGCCGATCACCATGCCGATCTTCTCGGGGTCGATCTTGACGCTCGAGATGCGCGGGGCGTTCTCGTTCAGCTCCGACCGCACCTCGGGGATCGCCTCGAGCATCTTGTCGAGGATCGACTCACGCGCTCGCTTCGCCTGCTCGAGCGCGCTCCGCATGATCTCCTGGGTGACCCCGGTGATCTTGATGTCCATCTGGAGCGCGGTCAGCCCTTCGCGGGTGCCGGCGACCTTGAAGTCCATGTCGCCGAGGTGGTCCTCCGCCCCCTGGATGTCGGTGAGGATGACGTAGTCGTCGCCTTCCTTCACGAGGCCCATCGCGATGCCCGACACGGGCGCCTTGATCGGCACGCCCGCATCCATCAGCGCGAGAGTCGACCCGCAGACCGAGCCCATCGAGGACGAGCCGTTCGACTCGAGGGTCTCCGACACGACGCGGATCGTGTAAGGGAACTCCTCCGCCGGCGGGATGACCGCCTCGAGCGCGCGCTGCGCGAGCGCCCCGTGGCCGATGTCACGCCGCTTCGGGCCGCGCATCATGCCGGTCTCCCCGACCGAGTAGGGCGGGAAGTTGTAGTGGTGCATGTAGCGGCGGTCGGTCTCGAGCGAGAGGTCGTCGATGCGCTGGCCTTCTTTTGCGGTACCCAGCGTGAGCAGCGACATGATCTGCGTCTGCCCGCGAGTGAAGAGGCCCGAGCCGTGCACGCGCGGCGAAACGCCGACCTCGCACTCGATCGGGCGGATCTCCTCCGGGGCGCGCCCGTCGGGGCGGTTCTTGTCGACCGCGATCTTGCGGCGGACGAGCTCCTTGTAGATCGCCTCGGCGGACTTCTTGACGTAGTTCCTCGTCAGCGAGTCCTTCATCGTCGCGGCCTCCCCGTCGCCGGCGGCGGGGCCGACCGGGAATGGAAGCTGCACCGTGTCGACGATCCGGTCGAAGAGGAGCTGCCTCTTCGCCGACTTGAGCTCCTTCGAGTCCTGCTCGGCGTCGGTGAGCGTTCGCAGATCGCTCTCGAACTGGTCGCGCACCGGCTGAAGCGCGGCCTCGAGCCGGGCCCGCTCGAGCACCGTCGCGAGGCTCATCTTGCGCTGCAGCTGCCGGAGGACGTCGTCCTCCGTCGAGTCCATGCCGAGCTCGCCGAGCGCTTCCTCGACGACGCCGTCCGCGGCCCGGAGGCCCTCGGACCCGATCCGCTGCCGGATCGTGTCACCGACCTCGCGCTCGACCTCTTCGGTCACGCCGTCGTCGAGCCACTTCGGCTTGCCGATCTGCCGCTGGAGGTCGAGCTGGGCCTCGCACAGCTTCTTGATCTCCGCCTGCGCCAGCTCGAGCGCCTCGAGCAGCTTGTCCTCCGGAACCTGGTTCGCTCCGGCCTCGACCATCGTCAGGCCCTCGAGCGTGCCGACGACGATCAGGTCGAGCTCGGTCTGCTCCGACACCTCGACCAGAGTCGGGTTGACGACAAGCTCACCGTCGATCAGGCCGACACGGACGGCGCCGACCGGCCCGATGAACGGCAGCGGCGAGATCATCAGCGCGGCGGACGCCCCGTTGATGCAGAGGATGTCGTGCGCGGTGATCAGGTCGGCGCTCAGCACCGTGCAGATCACCTGGGTCTCGTTCTTGTAGCCCTTGGGCCACAGCGGCCGGATCGGCCGGTCGATCATGCGCGCCGTCAGGATCGCCCGCTCGGTGGGGCGCCCCTCGCGCTTGAAGAAGCCGCCGGGGATCTTCCCGGCCGCGTACATCCGCTCCTCGACGTCGACCGTGAGCGGGAAGAAGTCCGCGCCTTCGCGCGGCTCCATCCGGCCCTGGGCGGTGGCGAGCACCATCGTGTCGCCCGAACGGACGACGACGGCGCCGTCTGCCTGCTTCGCGAGCTTGCCGCTCTCGAACGTCAGGTCGCGCCCGCCGATGGTCACGCTGACCTCGGCCCGGCGCTCGGTGGCAATCGCTGCCATATGTCCTTCCTCTCTACTTGCCGAGAGTGGGGACTCGAGTCAGCGTCGCGGACGGCGCTCGCTCGAATCTCCACCCTCGTTCGCTAATCCCGTGCCGGCATCAGGCCGGCTTGGGCGAACTTCTTTCTCGGAGCTAGCGCCTGAGCCCCAGCTCCTTGATGAGAGCCCGGTAGCCCTCGAGGTCACGCTTCTGGAGATAGGTCAGGAAGCGGCGGCGCCGCCCGACCAGCTTCAGCAGTCCGCGTCGCGAGTAGTGATCCTTCGGATGGGCCCGGAGGTGCTCTGTCAGGTCGTTGATCCGCCGCGTGAGCAGCGCAACCTGCACCTTCGTCGAACCCGTGTCCGTCTTGCTCGCGCCGTGGTGCTGGACGATCTCCTCTTTCACTTCCTTCGTCAGGCTCATCTCTCTCCTTCGTCTCGTCAGTCCCAGCGATCCGCCGGAAGCAGGCAGAAAGCCGCGGCTGCGTCGCGCGACAGGGTACCAACCAAGCCGTCTACTTGAGCAGCAGCCGGCCGATTCGCCTCTGGGCGAGGACGAGGCCCCCTGCACCGAGGAGAACGAGGACGGCGACGTTGACCAGCTGGCCCCATCCGACAGTCCCGAGGTTGAGCGCTCGCAAGAGCTCGACCGCGTGGTAGAGCGGCGAGAAGCGCACGACCCACTGGATCGCGGCCGGGTACGTGGAGATCGGGAAGAACGTGGCCGAGAAGAGAAACATCGGGAGCTGCACGAGCGCGATCAGCTCGAAGTCCTGCCAGGTTCTCATGAACGTCGTCGCTGCAACACCGAGCCCCGCGAAGGCGAAGCCGATCAGCACGGCGCCCGGGAGTGCGAGCACGCCCCAGGCGGAGTCGATCAGGTTGAGCGCCGCTGCGACGACCATGAACGAGACGGCGTACAGGAACCCGCGGAAGAGCGCCCAGGCCGTCTCGCCGACGGCGACGTCGGCCGGCCCGATCGGCGTCGACAGCACCGCGTCATAAACCCTCGCGTACTTCATCTTCCAGAAGACGTTCCCGGCGTCGTAGACGGCGCCGTTCATCGCCGCGGAGGCGAGGAGCGCAGGAGCGACGAAGCTCGCGTAGGCGACGACTCTCCCGTCGGGCAGAGGCACCTTGCCGACGAAGTGTCCTAGGCCGATCCCCATCGAGAACAGATAGAAGAGCGGCTCGAAGACGCCCGAGAAGATGATCATCCAGGTGCGCCGGTAGACCATCAGGTTCCGCTCGAACAGCAGCCGCCCCCGGCTCCCGGCGATCGCTGCGACGGTCACGTCAGGAGCCGCCGCGTGTAGGTGCGCTCCGCCCAGAGCAGTCCGCCGACGACGAAGACCAGGAGGTAGGCGACGTGGCCGAGCGCGCGGAGGGGGTGCACGGATCCGAGCGTGAGCTCGCGGCACAGATCGACTCCGTGCCAGAGAGGCGTGGCGTAGGCGACCCACTCCAGCGGCAGCGGCAGGCGCGAGACCGGGAAGAACGTTCCCGAGAAGAGGAACATGGGCACGATCACGAAGCGGTTCACCGGCACGAACGCGGCGTCGCTGTCCTGCGTTGCGGCGTACGCCGCGAACGGCGTCGTGAACGCCGCGCCGAGCAGGACCGCGGCCGGCAGTGCGAGGATCCCGTACGCGGAGTCGACTCCGCCGAACGCTGCGATCACGCCGAGGTAGACGGCGCTCGTCACGGCCACCCGAGCAGTCATCCAGAGCTGATGGCCGAGGAGGATGTCGCGAGGCCCCATCGGCGTGGCGAACATCGCGAAGTACTGGCGCGTCCACCGAAACGAGCCCATGACGGGCCAGGAGGCCTCCGCGGAGGCGATCGTCATGGCGCTCGCCGCGAGCAGCCCGGGCGCGACGAAGTCGATGTAAGGGACGCCGAGGGGTTGTCCCCCGGACTTGTTCACGAGGGTGCCGAGGCCGACCCCGAGCGCGCCGAGATAGAAGACCGGGTTGATGATGCTGGTGACGACCGTCCCGCGCCAGACGCGCCGGTACTGGAGCACCCAGTACTCGAACGCGCGGAGCGGGAGCGCAAAGGTGCTCACTCGATCATCTTGTCGCTCTCCTCAGACTCCGCGGCGATCTCAGCGGCGCGGAGGCTGAGGCGTGACCTGAAGAAGAGGGCTCGTGGGGGAAACATGGTTTCCCCCACGGGAGCGAGCCGAAGGTGAGCGACAATCATTCGTCGACGAGGGTTCTTCCGGTGAGGTGCAGGAAGACGTCCTCCAGGGTCGAGCGTCGGACGAGCACGCTCTCCGGCTGGATCCCGAGGTCGTGGACGCGGGCGGCCGTCGCGTCGCCGTCGTCCGTGTAGAGGAGGAGGCGGTCAGGCAGCGCCTCGAGGCGGCGGGCGAGCCCGTCGAGGCGGGCTGTCATCTCCGTCGCCACCTGCTCGGGTGTGCGCTCGGCGCGGAAGCGGAGCTCCACGACCTCACGTGTCGAGTAGCGGCGGATCAGCTCCTGCGGCGAGCCCTCGGCCGCGATCTTGCCCTTGTCCATGACGACGAGCCGGTCGCACAGCTGTTCGGCCTCGTCCATGTAGTGCGTCGTCAGGATCAGGGTCACTCCTCGCAGCTTGAGCCTGAACAGGCGGTCCCAGACCGTGTGGCGCGCCTGCGGGTCGAGGCCCGTCGTGGGCTCGTCGAGCAGCAGCACCTCCGGGTCGTTGACGAGCGACCGGGCGATCGTCAGCCGGCGCTTCATGCCGCCGGACAGGGGCTCGACCCTGTCGCCCGCGCGCTCGCCGAGCTGCACGAACTCGAGCAGCTCGTCGGCGCGCTTCCCGAGCTCGGCGCGCGGCAGGCCGAAGTAACGGCCGTAGATGACGATGTTCTCGCGGACGGTCAGCTCCATGTCGAGCGTGTCCTGCTGCGGCACGACCCCGAGGCGCTCGCGGATGCTCGAGCCGCTCGAGACCGGGTCGAGGCCGAGGATCCGGAGCGTCCCGCCCGACGGCGGCGAGACGCAGCCGATCATGCGCATCGTCGACGTCTTGCCGGCGCCGTTCGGCCCGAGGAATCCGAAAGCCTCGCCGGCCCGGACGTCGAAGTCGATCCCGTCGACGGCGCGGAGCTCCCCGAAGCTCTTCACCAGCCCGCGCGCGTGGACCAACGGCTCCTGTGCGGCCGCTTCCATCATCGGCAACCTAGCGGCGATAGCTTCCTCCTCGATGGAAGCGGCTGTGGCAGCAGGCCATCCGGCGACGACGGCGGCGGGGCTCGAGATCCTCGAGTCGGGCGGGAGCGCTGCGGACGCCGCCGTCGCCGCGGTGCTCGCCGCCTGCGTCGCGGAGACGGTGATGACCGGGCTTCTCGGCGGCGGGCACGCGATCTACTTCGACGCCTCGACGGGACAGGTTCGCAACCTCGACTGCTTCGTCGCCGTTCCGGGGCTCGACGCGCAGAGGCCGCCCGGCGAGCTCCTCCACCTCGAGGTTCCGTTCGGTGCGGAGATCGTCCATTACGCCGTCGGCCCGGCCTCCTGCGGTGTCCCGGGGCTGCCGGCGGGGCTCTCGGCCCTCTGGGGCGAGCACGGTGTCCTCCCGTGGCCGCGCCTCGTCGAGCCTGCCCTCCGGCTTGCTCGCGGCGGGGTCGACCTCCCCCCTGCCCACGCGGCCTGCCTGGCGATGCTCGCACCGGTGATGACGATGAACGAGGGCGCTGCGATCTACGCTCCGGGCGGACTGCTGCTCCAAGGAGGGGGCCGCCTCGAGCAGCCCGGCCTCGAAGCGGCGCTCGAGGCGGTGGCGGACGAGGGCGCTCACGGAGCCGTGTACGGCGGATCGCTCGGGGAGTCGCTCCTCGCGCTCTGTGCCGAGCGCGGCGGCCTCGTGACCTCCGCCGACCTCGATGCCTACGAGGCGCGCTGGCAGGAGCCGGTCGAGTGTCCGTATCTCGACGGCACGCTCCGCACCCGCGGCGGCCTGTCGGGGATCGCCGAGGCGGTTTCGCGACTGCCGCGATTACACGGCCTGACGGAGACGGCCCGCGTTCTCGCGCTCGTCGAACCGCTCGAAGCGCCGGCCGGTGGGAACGGCGACACGACGAACGTCACCGTCGTCGACGGCGAGGGCAGCGCCTGCGTCTTCACGACGAGCCTCGGGCTCGGGTCGGGCGATTTCCTGCCGGGCCTCGACCTCCATCTCAACAGCATGCTCGGCGAGGTGGACCTGCTCCGCGGGCCGCTCGAGCCGGGGACCCGGATGCAGAGCATGATGGCCCCCACGCTCGCATTCGACGGCGGGGGACTCTCGGCGGCGGCGGGCGCAGCCGGTGGGACGAGGCTCCGCACGGCTCTCCTCTGCGTGCTGGCGGGCATCCTGGACGAGGAGCTGGACGCGGTCGCCGCCGTCGAACGGGCGCGCTTTCATCCGACCCATGAGGTCGTGAACGCCGAGCCCGGAGTCGACGAGGCCGCGCTCGGGATCCTCGAGGCCGGC
>DATDDZ010000247.1:0-1929 GCA_036523555.1 Gaiellaceae bacterium | reverse complement strand
GGATCGGCGACGCGCGAGAGGAGGATGCGCGCGCCAGCCTCTTGACGCTCGAAGTTCTCCACCGACGGGCGCAACGACTGCTCGACGACGTTGTCGGCGAGCATCACGACGACCCGGTCGCGATCGACGAAACGCTCCGCGAGCGCGAGCGCCTCCGCGATCCCGCCTGCCTTCTCCTGGTACGCGTAGAGCAGGCGGTCGATCCCGTACTCGTGGCCGTTCCCGAGCAGCCGGAAGAACTCGCCCGCGTGCGTCCCACCGGTGACAAGCATCAACTCGGTCACTCCCGCCTTCACGAGCGCCTCGATCGCATAGTTGACCATCGGCCGGTCGTAGATCGGCAGCAGGTGCTTGTTCGTGATGCGCGTGAGCGGGTGCAGTCGTGTGCCGCTGCCGCCGGCGAGGATGACTCCCTTCATGGAGAGCGGATGCTACGGGAGTCAGCGACCGGCGGGCCGGAGCGCAGGCCGCGTGCGCTCGGCGAGCGGGGACGGCGGCACGCGCATGACGCGCGCGAGGGAGTCGGGGAGCCACCAGTTCCAGCGGCCGAACATCGCCATCAGCGAGGGGACGAGCACCGCTCTCACGATCGTCGCGTCGAGGAAGATCGCGACGGCGAGGCCGAGGCCGAACTGCTGCAGTCCAACGATCGACCCGGCGACGAAGCCCGAGAACGCCGCGACCATGATGATCGCCGCGGCCGTCACGATCAGCCCGGTCCGCTCGAGGCCGTACGACACGGCGCGGACGTTGTCACGCTCCTCGTCCCACGTCTCGCGCATGCGCGTCACGAGGAACACCTCGTAGTCCATCGAGAGCCCGAACAGCATCGCGAACAGGAAGATCGGGATCCAGCCCTCGACCTGCGGGAACTGGTACAGCCCGGCGAGCGAGTCGCCGAAGCCCCACTTGAACCACACCACCAGCATCCCGTAGCTGGCGCCGACCGAGAGCAGGTTGAGGAGCACCGCCTTCAACGGCAGGACGACCGAGCGGAACGCGCGCATGAGGAGCAGATACGTCAGGACCAACACGGCGAGCACGAGCCAGGGGAAGATGCCGTACGACCGGTCGAGGAAGTCGACGCCCTGGGGAGGGCCGCCGCCGGCGAAGACGCGCACCCCGGCAGGGAAACCGGCCGCGGGGATGATGTCGTCGCGCAGCCGGCCGACGAACTTCTGCGCCGGCTCGTCGCCGTACTCGTGCTTTCCGGCCGCGATCACCTGCTCGTAGCGGCCTGTCGGGTCGACGAACCGGCTCGAATGGCCGCTCTGCACGAAGGCGGTCTCGGGGTCGGCCTCGAGCCCGGCATGCAGGCGCGAGATCGCCGCCTGGATCTCCGCCGTGCGCACCGATCTCCCCGCGCCCGCATCGACGACGATCTGGGACGGCGAGAGGGCTCCGGGGCCGACGGCGGCCCGCAGGACGTTCAGTCCTCGCACCGACTGCGGTGTCTGGGGGATGCCCTGCGCCGAGCCCGGCGTGAGCTGCAGCGCGTAGACGGGAATCGCCGCGGCGACCAGGAGTGTCACGCCGGCGGCGAGGAAGACGAGCGGCCGGCGCATGATGTTGCGGGCGAGGCGGGCCCAGAAGCCGTGCTCGACGTCGACGCCGGCCAGGGTAGGCACCGGGACGTGGTGCCGGCGGAGCCACTCCGCGACGTGGACGCGCCTCGTGCCGCGCCGACCGTAGACAGAGAGCAGCGCCGGCTGGAGGGTCGCCGCCGCGAGGATGGAGACGAGCGGGATCAGGAATCCGCCAACGCCCATCGAGCGCATGAACGGCAGGGGCATGAACAGCAGCAGCGCGAGGCCGATCGCAACCGTCGCGCCCGAGAAGATCACGGCCCGGCCCGCAGTCGCCATCGTCCTGACGATCGCGTCGTCCTTCGAGCCGCCGCGCGCCAGCTCCTCGCGGAAGCGGTAGACG
>DATDDZ010000246.1:0-13972 GCA_036523555.1 Gaiellaceae bacterium | reverse complement strand
ACCTGACGCGCTCCGCCGTGAGCGGCTCCGTGAGCTCAGCCGGCTCGACCAGCAGGTAGTCGTTGCCGAGCGCTTGCCATTTCGACAATCTCATGTGCGATCTCGTTCGTGGGGCGGTCGGCGTTGACGCCGACGAGGCCGGGAATGCGACGCATCCACTTCCGCTGATACGCAGCGTAACGGCGCGTTCGGCGGACGAGCGCGGCGAGGGCCTCGTCCCACGGAAGCTCCGCGACGTCCCGAAGCCCGAGGGCGCGCACGGCCGTGGCCGAGATCGGCCCGTCCAGGGCGGCCCTCGCCTCCTCGACAACACCGGCGTCGAACATTTCCCGCGCCCGTTGCTCGATGCGCGAGGCGAGGACGTCACGGGGAAGCTCAAGACCGAAGATCATCGTCGGCAAGCGGGTCTCCGCCGTCCACAGCCGGTCGGTCCGCGGCCGAAGCGAGGACCCGAGCTCGGTCAGCTCGAGCGCCCGGACGACCCTCCGCCGGTCATTCGCGTGAAGCCGCGCTGCGGCGGCCGGGTCGCGAGCGGCAAGCGCGGCATGCGCTCGTTCCGGCCCCAGGCGATCGTACGTCCGGCTCCAGGCCGCGCGGCGTTCGGGTGTCGGCGCAGGCGGGAGCCGGAGGTCGCAGAGGGCAGCGCGGAGGTACAGACCCGTGCCGCCTGTGACGACAGCGACCCGGCTCGCCGCGTTGAGTTCGTCGACGGCCGCATGCGCGAGGCTCGCGTAGCGCGCCACGGACCCGGCCTCGGAAAGCGGCCAGACACCCACCAGACGCGTTGGCCTCGACGGCTGCGCAGTGAGGATGGGCAAGCCGGCATAGACCTGCATCGAGTCGGCCGACACGACCTCGCCACCCAGCCGATCCGCGACCGCTTCAGCGACCGCGGTCTTGCCCGAGGCGGTCGGCCCGAAAATGGCGACGACGCTAGGCATCCTCCGCGACCGGGCTCGGCTCCCGGCGCAGCTCGGCGTTGAGCGAGACCATGTCCGGGACGAAGGCATCGTGATCGTCCTCCGGATGCTCCGCCCGGTGCTCGCGGAACCAGTCGACGGCGAGCCCGATTCCGTGGTCGAGAGGCACCATCGGCTCGTAGCCGAGAAGCTGGCGTGCCTTGGACGTGTCCGCGACGTAATGGGTCACCTCTCCCAGCAGCGGCTCCGCGATCGTGATCTTGGGCTCGACGCCGACCTTCTCCGCGATCAGCTCGGCCGCCTTCACGAGGGTGTTTCCCTGGCCGTACGCGAGATTGATCGTCTCGTTGACCACCGATCCGCCCGCCAGCCGCTCGATACCGCGGCTGATCCCCTCGACGCAGTCGTCGACGTAGGTGAAGTCGAGCGTCTTCTCGGCGCCGAAGACTGTGACCGGCTCGTCCTTGAGCATCGAGTGGATGAACAGCGGGATCACGCGCACCATTCGCGCGAGGTCGTTGTCGTAGCGCCCGTAGACGTTCGAGAACCGGAAGACGAGGTACGGCAGCCCGTAGCAGCGAGCGTACGAGTAGATCAATGCCTCTCCCGCGATCTTCGAGGCCGAGTATGTGCTCTCCGTGAAGGCGAAGTCGGCCTGGCCCTCCTGCGTGGAGAAGCGATGGACGTCCCCGTAGACCTCGCGGCTCGACGAGAACACGATCGGCACCTGCTGCTGCCGACAGAACTCGAGGACGTTGAAGGTCATGATCGCGTTCTCGAGCGCGCGGTGCGGCTGTCGAACGAGCTGATGCACCTTCGCGTGCGCGGCGAGATGGACGACGAGATCGACGGGCGGGTACTCGACGCCTCCGATCCCGCCCGGAAACGACGGGTAATGCCCTGAGAGATCCTGCAGCAGGTAGCGAAAGTCGTCGGTCCAGGTGTTGAGCCGCTTGTCGATCCCGAAGACCTCGTGCCCGTCTCGCTGCAGGCGCAACGCGAGATTGGTCCCGATCTGGCCGCTGGAGCCCGTGACGAGGATGCGCATCAGGCAGCGACCGGCACGGCCTGGCTCCCGCGGAGGGTCGTCGACGTCGCTCGCTCGATCCGAACCTCGACGAGCTCCCCCGGCGCGGCCGAGCCGGCGAAGTTGACTGTCGTGTTCCGACGCGTGCGCCCGCGGAGAAGCGCCGAATCGGTGCGGCTCACTCCTTCGACCAGCACCTGCTCCACACCACCCACTCGCGCTCCGTTCCGCTCCGCTGCGACGCGCTGCACGACCTCGACCAGCTCCTCGATCCGGGCGCGCTTTACATCATCGGGGACCTGCTCTTCCATCGCCGCTGCCTCGGTCCCGGCCCGTGGCGAATACACGAACGTAAAGGCTCCGTCGAACCCCACCTCGTCGACCGCGCTCAGCGTCTCCCGGAAGTCTGCGTCGGTCTCTCCGGGGAAGCCGACGATCAGGTCGGTCGTCAGCGCAAGATCGGGGATCTCCGCGCGAAGCTCTTGAACGAGCTCGAGGTAGCGCGCCCGGCCGTAGGTCCGGCGCATCGCCTTGAGAATGCGCGTCGATCCCGACTGCAGGGGAAGGTGCGCGTGCTCGCAGACGGCGTCGCACTCCGCCATGGCGTCGATCACGGGCCGGCGGAAGTCCTTGGGATGCGGGCTGGTGAAACGGATCCGCTCCAACCCTTCGACGTCGTCGCAGGCTCGGAGCAGCTCGCCGAAGTCCGTGTGGAGATCCGGCGCGAGGTCGCGGCCCCACGAGTTGACGTTCTGCCCGAGAAGAGTCACCTCGCGGACGCCCTGCGCGACGAGCTGCGTGATCTCAGCGACCAGGTCGCCGGGCCGACGGCTCACCTCACGCCCGCGGACCGCAGGGACGATGCAGTACGCGCACCGCGAGTTGCACCCCATCGAGATCTGCACCCACGCTTGAAACGGACGCTCGCGATGCATCGGGAGCTCGCCGGCGAAGCTCCGTCCTTCCAGCCCGAACCGGCCGCGTCGGACGCCGTACCCACCCGCGCCGAGCCATTCGCCGAGATGAGGAATCGATCCAGGCCCGAATGCGACGTCGACGTACGGGTAGAGCTCGAACAGCCGGTCGCGCTGGGCCTCCGCATAGCATCCGCCGACGGCGATCACCTTGCCGGGGTCCCGCTGCTTCAGGGCTGCCGCCTGTGCCAGGTGCGCCGCGAACTTCTGGTCGGGCTTCTCCCGGATCGTGCAGGTGTTGAAGACGAGAACGTCCGCTTCGTCCTGGGCGGGCGACTCGCCGAGCCCGAGCTCCTCCAGCATCCCCTTGATCCGCTCGCTGTCGTGAGCGTTCATCTGGCAGCCGAACGTGGTGACGTGGTACCGGCGCACGGGCCAGAATGCTACCCGTGGTCTATCCGAGCTCGACCCAGCTGTGGCTTTTCTGCCTCGCCGCCCTCGTCCTGCTCGCCATTCCGGGGCCTGCCGTGCTCTACATCGTGGTGCAGAGCGCGGAGCAGGGCCGGCGTGCCGGCCTCGCCTCGGTGGCCGGCGTCCACGTCGGCACGCTCGTTCACGTCGCCGCGGCGTCGATCGGCCTGTCCGCGCTCATCGTCGCGTCTGCCACCGCGTTCACGGCGGTCAAGTACGCAGGTGCGGCATACCTCGTCGTGCTCGGAGCACGGAAGCTCGCCGGGCGCGGCCAAGACGAGCAGCCTTCCCGTCCACCTGGTGCCCTGCGGCGGACGTTCGTGCGCGGGGCGATTGTGAACGTGCTCAACCCGAAGACGGCGCTCTTCTTCCTGGCGTTCCTGCCGCAGTTCGTCGATCCCGATCGCGGTGGGGTCTGGTCCCAGGCGCTCGTGCTCGGGCTCGTCTTCGTCGCGCTCGGGCTCGTCAGCGACTCGCTCTACGCCGTCGCCGCGGGAGCGGTCGGCGGGCTCCTGCGACGAAAACGGCGCGCCCTTCGCTACTGCTCCGGGACGGCATATGTCGGGCTCGGGGTGGTCGCTGCGCTCGCCAGGCGCGCCTAGGCTGCTTGATCGGGCTGCACTTCGGGCTCGGGCGCGGCGATCGCCTCGGTCTGGGCACCGCCGTTTGCGACGTTCCGGGCAACGTCGACCGCCCGGCTCTCGCGGATAACCGTCACCTTGACCTGTCCCGGATACTCGAGCTGGTCCTCGATCGCGCGGGCGATCTCGTGTGAGAGCAGGACCGCGGCGTCGTCGTCCACCTCCCCGGGTTTGACTATGACGCGAATCTCTCGTCCCGCCTGGAGCGCGTAGACCTTCTCGACCCCGGGTCGCGAGGCCGCGAGCTCCTCGAGTGAGGCGAGGCGCTTGATGTAGTGCTCGAGGCTCTCACCCCGCGCACCCGGCCGCGACGCGGAGATCGCATCGGCAGAAATCAGGAGGACCGCCTCGACGGTCTGCGGCTCGACCTCGTAGTGGTGCGCCTCGATCGCGTGGATGACGTGCTGCGTCTCCCCGTACCGACGCGCGAGCTGCGCGGAAATGGATGCATGCGACCCTTCGACCTCGTGCGTCATCGCTTTCCCGAGGTCGTGGAGGAGGGCCGCACGCTTCGTGACCTTCACGCCGGCGCCGATCTCCGTCGCCATGATTCCCGCAAGGTGGACGACCTCGAGCGTGTGCTTGAGGACGTTCTGGCCGTAGCTCGTCCGATAACGCAGGCGGCCGAGAATCTTGACGAGCTCCTCGTGGAACTCGCCGCAGTTGGCCTCGTATACCGCCTGCTCTCCGGCCTGGATGACGTGATCCTCGATCTCCGCCTTCGACTGGTAGTACGCGTCTTCGATCCTCGCCGGATGAATACGGCCGTCCTCGATCAGCTTCGACAGGGTCAGCCTCGCGACCTCGCGCCGGATGCCGTCGAACGAGGACAGGACCACGGCCTGCGGCGTGTCGTCGATGATGAAGTCGACACCCGTCAGGTGCTCGAGCGCCCGGATGTTCCGGCCTTCGCGGCCGATGATCCGGCCCTTCATGTCGTCGCTCGGCAGTTCGATCACGGACACGGTCGTCTCGGCCGCATGGCTCGCCGCCACTCGTTGCAGTGCATCCGCGACGAGGTTGCGCGCCCGGCGCTTCGCCTCGATCCTCGCCTCCTCTTCGAGCTGGCGGACTCGGCGGGCGAGCTCGTGCCGGACGAGATCCTCGGAGCGTTCGAGCAGGCTGAGTTTCGCCTCGTTCACGGTCATCCCGGAGATGCGCTCGAGCTCGGCGAGCTGCTGGCCCTTCGCGGCCTTGTGCTCCTCCTGCAACTGGCGGAGATGGGTCTCCCGGTCGGCAAGGCCCTGCTCGCGGCGTCCGAGGTCCGTGAGCTTTCCGTCGATCTCCTCCTCCTTCGCGAGCACGCGCTCCTCGACCTTGACGATCCGCGCGCGGTGATCCGCGACCTCCCGGTCGATCTCGGCCCGAAGCTTGACGGCTTCCTCGCGCGCAGTGATCTGCGCCTCCCGCCGGAGCGTCGCGACCTCACGGTCCGCCTCGTCGAGCATCTCCTTGCGCTGGAGGCGCGCCGAGCCGAGCCGCGAGTTTGCGAGCGCACCGCCGGCGACCGCCATGCCGACCGCTCCGACGGCCAGACCGATCAGTATCCCGATGGCGATCAGCATGAGCAGCTCCAGGGTCGGTTGTCCGCGGCGCCTATCCGGCGGTCCGACCATCACGGGCTGTCCCCGAATCTGTACAGCGAGCCGACACCCTCGGCTCGGGAAGCGCGTTGGCTACGCCGCCGCTGTCAGGAGCCTTTCGGTGTCGGAGTCGTCGATGTGGAACACGGTCTCAGGAGTTCTGTTCGGTGCGATTCGGAAAGTCCCGCTATGCAGGCAAAACAGTCGGATGAGGCTGAGCTCATCCTAGCGCCGCTCAGGGGTCATTTGCAAAACGGGCACCGAGCGCGCTCTCCACCGTCTCTTCGTCGAAGCCCTTTCCTGCCAGGAACCGCGCGGTCTGGCGGCTCGCGCCGCGACGCTCGACGAGCTGCCTGGCCCGCTCGAGCTCGGGCTCGAGAGCCTCGACGGAGGCGCAGACGACGTCTTCGTCGAAGCCCCGGCGACGCAGGTCGAGGCGGATCGCTTGGTCTCCGTACCCTCGAGCGGCAAGGCTTTCCGCGCGCGAGCGGGCGGATCGAGCGTCGTCGACCAGGCCCGCCCGCTCGAGCGTCTCGAGTGCAGCTCCAGCCGACGTGGGATCGACGCGCGAGCGAAGCCGATCGCCGAGCGCCTGCCTCGACAGGTCGCGCGCGTGCAGCGCACGGGTGGCGACCGCGAGTGCCTCGGACCGGCGGAGCTCGCGACGCAGGTCGCGCAACGCCGGACGGTCGAGCACGCGCCCTTCGCTGAGCCCGGAGCGCGCGGCCACGTCCACGGGCACCGTCCGCCACGGTGCTCCGTCGAGCTCGACGGCCACCTGGCCGCGCCGGCCTGGGCGAAGCGCCGTGACTCTCGGCATCGGGTCTACTTCGACGCGGCTTTCTCGACCGGCTCTGCCTTCACCTTTCCGTTCTGAGGTGCCTCGGCGACGGGCAGGAGCCTCGCGGACGCGACCTGCTCCGGGCCGATGTCGGCCTGGATGCGCGCGAGGATTCCCTGGCAGACGTCCGGGTGCTCGCGGAGGAACGCCGTTGCGTTCTGCCGCCCCTGGCCGAGCCGCTCGTCCCCGAAGCTGAAGTACGAGCCCGACTTCTGCACGATCTTCCGCTCGAGGCCGGAGTCGAGGACAGTGCCCTCCCAGGAGATGCCGGAGCCGTAGATGATGTCGAACTCGGCCTGCTTGAACGGCGGCGCGACCTTGTTCTTCACGACCTTCACGCGTACGCGGTTCCCGAACGCCTCGACGCCTTCCTTCAGCGTCTCGATGCGACGAATGTCGAGGCGGATCGAGGAGTAGAACTTCAGCGCGCGGCCCCCTGGCGTTGTCTCCGGGTTCCCGAACATGACTCCGATCTTCTCCCGGAGCTGGTTCGTGAAGATGCAGATCGTGTCGGTGCGGTTGAGCGTGCCGGCGAGCTTACGCAGTGCCTGGCTCATCAGCCGTGCCTGCAGCCCGACGTGCGAGTCGCCCATCTCACCCTCGATCTCCGCCTTCGGGGTCAGGGCTGCGACGGAGTCGACCGCGACGACGTCGAGCGCCCCTGACCGGATCAGGAGCTCTGCGATCTCGAGCCCCTGCTCACCCGTGTCGGGCTGGGAGACGAGGAGGTCGTCGATGTTGACGCCGATTCGCTTCGCGTAGGAGGGGTCCATGGCGTGCTCCGCGTCGATGAAGGCGCAGATGCCTCCGCGCCGCTGCGCCTCCGCGATCACGTGGTAGACGAGAGTCGTCTTGCCGGAGGATTCCGGGCCGAAGATCTCGACGATCCGGCCGCGCGGAAGCCCTCCGATCCCGAGGGCGAGATCGAGAGCGAGCGAGCCCGTCGACACGGCCCCGATCGAGACGGCTGCATGGTCGTTCATCTTCATCACGGCGCCTTTGCCGAATTGGCGCTCGATCTGGCCGAGAGCGACATCCAGAGCCTGCTCGCGATCCACTGACATCAACCTCCTAGGACAAACGATTCGACGACGACATACTGCGCCCCACTCGGCCGCAGCACACAATGGTAGGCAGCGGCATCGGATGGACTGATCTCGCCGCCGAGGTCGGGCAGCGCCGGCGCCAGCCGCGGACGTTGGCGGAAGCGGGTGACCGTGACGTGCGGGAGCCACGGCCGCCGCTCCCGCGCATACACGCCCAGCCGCTCGAGGCCCGCCTGGAGGTCGGTTGCCAGGCGGGTGGCGCCTCCTCCAGGATCGCCCATCACGAGCATGCCGACCGTCCTGGTCTCGCGGTAGCGCTCCGGCACGAGCCGTATCCGCCCGGCACGTGCGGCGGCCCCGCGCAGAGCGCCGAGGATCGACTCGAGCTCGGCCACCGGCCGGTTGCCGAGGAAGGCGAGGGTGACGTGCAGGTGCTCGCGTGGGACGAGACGCACCCCGGTGAGCTGATCCTGCTGCCAGCGGGACAGCGAGTCGAGCACCTCCCCCGGGAGGCGCAGGGCGCAGAACAGGCGTGCGTGCTCACGGCCCTCGAAGCTAGCGGGAAGTGTCAAGCGTGTTCGTCACGAGTCTGTTCCAGAAGGCGACGGACGAGGTGGAGCGCTGTTGCAGTGGCCCGGCGGCGGATCGAGGCCCGGCCTCCGGGCAGGATGAAATCGGCAGAGCGGGCCCCGTCCGGGCCCTCGGCGTGGACGTAGACGAGCCCGACCGGCTTGTCGTCGCTGCCCCCGCCCGGGCCGGCGACTCCGGTGACCGCGACAGCGACGTCGGCGCCGAGTGCTCTGCGCGCGCCCGCCGCCATTGCTGCCGCCACCTCGGCCGACACCGCGCCGTAGCGGTCGAGGATGTCCTCCGGGACCGCGAGCTCGCTCCGCTTCACCTGGTTCGAATAGGCGACCACGCCGCCGAGGAAAACGTCGCTCGAGCCGGGAATCTCGGTCAACCGCTCGGCCACCATTCCACCGGTGCAGGACTCGGCCGTGGCGAGCGTGAGCCCGCGCGCGCGGCAGAGGTCGAGGACGATCTCCTGAATCAGCCTCTCATCGCGGCTGAAGAGGTAACGCTCGACGGGAGCGACGAGCGTCGTCGACAGCGCGTCCGCGCGATGCTCGGCTCCGGAGTCGACGACGAGGTCGACGTGAATCTCGAAGTCCCGCGCGCATATCGTCGCCTCCACCCCGTCTCCGTCGCCGCCGGCGTCGGCCAGCGCCTTGGCGACGGCCGACTCGCTGACGCCGAAGAAACGGAGCTGCCTCAGCTCGGGCGGCCGGGCCCGGGACAGAAGCCGGCGGACGGGCCTCGCCTCGAGCGCACGCGACCAGAGGCGTTGCAGCTCTCCCGGCGGGCCTGGCAGGACGACGATCACGGATCCCGGACGCTCGAGCACAAGCCCCGGCGCGGTTCCGGCGAGACCGAGCGAGAGCGCCCCGTCGGGGATGGTCGCCTGCTTGCGCACGCCCGTCTCGAAGTCGACGTACGGCCGTGCCATTCGCTCCGCGAACCGTCGCGAGATGCCCTCGATCTCCTCGTGGAGCTCGGCGTCGACGTGCAAGCCGAGCCCCGCGGCGCGGGCCACGAGCTCTACCGTCCGGTCGTCGTGCGTCGGGCCCAGCCCCCCGGAGACGACGCAGAGCTCCGCGGACATGCCGTAGGCGAGCGCAGGCTCGAGCTCGTCCTCGCGGTCGCCGACGATCACGATCCGCGCGGGCTCGAGGCCGAGGCGCAAGAGCTCTCCGGCGAGAAACGGGCCGTTGAGGTCCCTGCGGTCGCCTCGGACGAGCTCGCTGCCGGTGACGACGACGACCGCCCGCGGGCGGTCGCTCACACGCCCGAGCGAATCGCCGTCGGCGTGACGATCAGGGTCTTGGGCCCGCCGAGCGGCAGCGACTTGTGTCGCCCGTTCAGAAACGTGATCAGGTTCTCGGGGCGGTCGAGGGTGATCCACAGACGCTTGCCGGTGAAGACCTGGTCCTGCCCGCGCTCGAGCGTGCCCTGGTAGAGGATCCTGCCGGTTGCGGAGCCGCGATGCACTTGCAGCCAGCAGGGCCCCTTCGCAGCGAGCACGTGCAGGCGCGCCAGATTCGCAACCGGGAGCCGCGACGCTCCAGTCTGGGTGGGCGTAGACGTCCCGAGGCCCACGGGCGTCTCCTTCGGCGGGTCTCCGCTCGTCCAGGCGACGATCACGAGCGCCGCCACGGCCGCGATCCCGAGGAGGGTGAGCAGCAGCACGCGTGACTGGAGCTGGATGCCGCGGCTCGGCGGCGCGGCAGCCCGCCTCGGCCGGGACGGCCGGCCCTCCTCGCCGACCACGAACCGGGAGCTGTACTCGTCGACGTAGAGCTGCCCGTCCAGCCCGAGCGACTCGGCGTACGACCGCAGGAAGCCCTTGACGTACGTCTGCGCGGGCAGGACGTCGAATTGCTCGGCCTCGAGCGCGCGGAGGTACTTGGCGCGGATCTTCGTGCTCTGCTCGAGCTCGGGGAAGTCGAGACCCTGGCGCATGCGCGCCTCTTTGAGGCTGTTACCGATCTCGAACACGGGGCGCCAGCATCATAGGCGCTTACCTGTGGCGCTGGTAGAAGAGCACCAGCTCGTAGAAGCCGACCGCCAACGCGGCCGTCAGGGCGATGCAGACGGCGACCGTTCCGACTACGACCGCGAGGGTCGCGAGCCTCGTGCCGCGTTCGCTGAGGTCGAGCCAGCGCAGGGTTCCACGGGCCCGCCGCGCCATGATCGCCCCCGCGAGGCCCAGGACGAATGCGAACGGGATCGCGTATGCGGTGTCCAGCAGGTCGACCCGCGGCGACCTCCGTGACACCTCGAGCGCCGCCGGGAGCGCGAGCACGCCGAGCAGCCCGAGCAGCAATGCCACCCAGGCCCTGGTCCTGCTGGCCGTCTTCACCGACGACAACGGCTCGTCTCCGGGCGGCTCCGCCTGCCTTACTGCTTCACGTAGGGCCGTCCAACCGCTGCCGGCGGGTGGGGCCGGCCGATCACGCCGGTCGCGGCGATCAGGGTCAGGACGTACGGCAGGGCCTGGAAGAGGACGGAGGTATTGCCCCACGGCTGCGCAAGCCGGAACGAGAGCGCCGTCGAGCCGCCGAAGAGCAGCGCGGCGGCAAACGCGCCGAAGGGCCGCCAGTTGCCGAAGATCACGGCCGCGAGGGCGATGAACCCTCGGCCGGCCGTCATGTTCTCGCCGAACGACCCGACGTAGCCGATCGAGAGATACGCGCCGCCGAGGGCGGCGAGGATGCCCGACAGCGTGACCGCGGCGTAGCGTGTCGCGTAGACGGAGATGCCGACCGTGTCGGCCGCACGCGGATGCTCCCCGACCGAGCGGATGCGCAGCCCGATGGGCGTCTTGAACAGCGTGATGTGCGCGACGATCAGGAGCGCGAACGAGAGCCAGATCATCAGGTTCAGGTGGCCGAAGACGCTGCCGAGGAAGCCGACGTTCACGTCCGGAATCCGGGGCAGGTTGCCGGGCGTGCCGTTCTCGCCGTAGATGTCGATGAAGAAGTAGCCCGTCACGCCGAGCGCGAGGAAGTTGATCGCCGTTCCGCTGACGATCTGGTCCGCTCGCAGGTGGATCGACAGGATCGCGTGGATGAGCGCGAAGCAGGCGCCCGAGACCGCCGCGCACAGGAGGCCCATCGGCCAGGAGCCGAACTTGTCCGCGCCGAGCGCGCCGAAGAACGCGCCCGAGAGCATCATCCCCTCGAGGCCGATGTTCACAACCCCGCTGCGCTCGGAGAGCATGCCCCCGATCGCGGCGTACGTCAGCGGCGTCGCCCAGATCAGCGTCGCGCTCAGCAGCGCGGGCCAGACGACGACCACGTCGAGGTTCCCCTGGGACGCATTCGTCGCGAGCAGCCCCAGCCCGATCCCGACGATGCCGACCCCCACCGCGGTCCAGCCGAGCCGGCGCACGCCGCGCGACACCGACCAGATACCGGCGGCGGTAGCGAGGAGGCCGAGCAAAATGGGCCAGACGAGGCTTCGCGTGCTCGGGGGCAGCCACGAGACCTGCTTGCTGAACGAGGGCAGAGTCACGAGGAATGCCAACACGCCGAGGCCGATTCCGACGCGCGCGATCAGCTCGTCGCTCTGGAGGCTCCCGCGCCAGCGTGAGGCGAGCTCGGCGGTGCTCACGCGCTCTCCTCGGCCGGAGCGGCCTTCGGGGTGCGGGGCACCCGCAGCTTCTTTCGCGCCTGCCACACGTAGAGGATCAGGAGGTCCGCACCAACGAACAGGAGGATCAGCGCCTGGATCATGAGGGCGAGATTCCCGGCGAGCTGCGGCGGGAAGATATTCGGGTCGAGGCTCCGCGTGGACGTCCCGGTGAAGAGGCTTCCGAAGAGGAGAGCGCCGAGCCCGACCCCGACCGCAGTGTTCCTCCCGAGGAGTGCCACCGCGATCCCGATGAAGCCGATGTTCGAGACCTGGACGTCGAGGACGCCGAGCCGGAACTGCCAGCCGAGGATGTCGAGCCCGCCCGCGAGCCCCGCGAACAGGCCCGAGATCGCCATCGCGAGGATGAAGTTCCGCGACACGCTGATGCCGCCGTAGCGGGCCGCCTCGGGGTTGAAGCCCACGGCGCGGACCTCGTAGCCGAGGGTGGTGCGATTCAGGATCAGGTAGAAGACGAAGAGCGCTGCGACTGCGATGAAGATCCCCGAGTGCAGGGCTTGGAGCGCGGGGTTTCCCCAGATCGCAGAAAGGTGCGCTCCGTGGGAGATGTCGTCTGAGATCGGGATCGACTTGTCGACGTGATTCTGCAGCGGGCCACCGCGCCCGAAGAGGTAGCTCCCCGCCCAGTAGGCGATCCAGTTGAGCATGATCGTCGTGATCACCTCGTGCGCGCCGACGGCCGCCTTGAGGAAGCCGGCGATCGCGCCCCATAAGGCGCCGGCCACCGCCGCCGCGACGATCCCGAACACCACGTGCGGGAGGTGCGCCATGTTCACGAACCTGGAGCCGACGTAGACACCGACGATCGCGCCGACCAGGTACTGCCCCTGGCCGCCGATGTTGAAGAGCCCACAGCGGAACGCGAAGGCCACCGCAAGGCCGGTCAGGATCAGCGGCGTGGTCGTGAGAAGCGTCTGCGTGAGGTTGTACGCCGCGTTGTGATTCGTGTTCGTGTCCCACCAGAACCAGATGTGGTGGTTCGTGAACGGAACGTCGATGTGGTTGTTGCCGAAGTGGAAGAACCAGTTGAGGCCGGCACCCTCGAAGATCGCCTTGTACGTCGTAAAGGGGTTGTGCCCGGTCGAGACGACCACCAGGCCGCCCATGAGGAACGCGAACAACGCTGTCAGGAGCGGGGTGACGATCCCCCCCGCGCGCTGATAGAAGGCGAGCCGCCGCGCCACGCTCGGCGCGTACCCCTCGGGATCCTTGCTGCCGCCGGGCGCCGCAGACTCGGGCTCGGGGCCCCTCACCGGGCCGCTCAAGCCGCCTCGCGCTGCCGGCCGCCGGTCATGGCGATGCCGACCTCCTCTTCGGAGACCTCAGGCGGGAACTCGGCGACGATTCGGCCCTCGTACAGGACGAGGATCCGGTCCGACAACGACAGGACCTCCTCGAGCTCGAGCGACACGAGAAGGACGGCCTTGCCCGCATCGCGCTGCTCGACCAGTCTGCGGTGAACGAACTCGATCGCTCCGACGTCGAGCCCGCGCGTTGGCTGCGCCGCGATCAGCACGCTCGGGTTCCGCGTCACCTCGCGGGCGATGACGACCTTCTGCTGGTTCCCGCCGGAGAGCGACGAGCCTCTCGTCGCCGGACCGCCGCCGCGCACGTCGAACTCGCTCAGGACGCCCCGCGCCCAGCGAAGCCAGCTCCGGGGGTTCACCCAGCCGAGGTGCGAGAACGGATCCTTGCCGTAGTCGTGGAGGACGAGGTTTTCCGCGAGGTTGAAGTCCAGGACGAGGCCGCGGCGGTGCCGGTCCTCCGGGATATGGCCTATGCCCGAGTCGAGCGCCTCGCGAGCGTTCGCGCGCGTGAGGTCGTCGTCCCCCACGACGATCGAGCCGCTCGCGACCCCCCTCAGGCCGGTCAATGCGTCGATCAGCTCGCTCTGGCCGTTCCCGTCCACCCCGGCGATGCCGACGATCTCACCCGCACGAACGTCGAACGACACGCCGCGTACGGCCTCCAGGCCCCGCTCGTCCTTGACGACGAGATCCTCGACATGGAGCAGGAGCTCGCCGGGTGAGGGGGGCTTCTTCTCGACCCGCAGAAGGACCTCGCGGCCGACCATCGCGCGAGCGAGACCGGCCTCTGTGGCTCCCTCGCGGGGGACGGTCTCGATCTCCTTGCCCCGGCGAAGCACCGTGATGCGGTCTGCGATCGCGAGCACCTCGTTGAGCTTGTGAGTGATGAAGATGATCGAGATTCCTTGCTGGGTCAGGCCTCTGAGGATCTCGAACAGCTCCTGGGCCTCCTGCGGCGTGAGCACGGCGGTCGGCTCGTCGAGGATCACGATGTTCGCGTTGCGATAGAG
>DATDDZ010000245.1:0-3474 GCA_036523555.1 Gaiellaceae bacterium | reverse complement strand
GGCCGTTACGAGGGCTACCTGCGGCGCGCCGGGATCCTGCACGACGACCTCGCCGCGTCGATCCGCGCCGAGGCCGCCGACGTCATGCGCGCGGGAATCGCAGCCGCCGAGGCGGAGCCTGCGGCCGACATCGAGCTGCTGTTCGCGAACGCGTACGTGGATCCGCCCGCCTCGTTCGGCTCGGATCTCGACGAGCTGCGGAGAAGTCGTGCCTGAGCACAGTTCACGCTCTGACGGCAGGCGGTGGCGGCGCGGGGCTTCGCCCCGCGGGAGCCGTCGCCGGCCAGGAGACGAGAGTGCCTGAGCTGAGCATCGTCGAGGCCATCAACGACTGCCTCAACGTCGAGCTCGCGCGCGACGCGTCGGTGATGGTGATGGGCGAGGACGTCGGGCGGGCCGGAGGAGTCTTCCGCGCCACGGCCGGCCTGCGCGACCGCTTCGGCGTCGAGCGCTGCGTCGACACTCCGTTGGCCGAGGCGGGCATCCTCGGCACAGCGGTGGGTCTGTGCATGGCGGGCTGGCGGCCGGTCTGCGAGATGCAGTACGACGCGTTCTCCTACCCCTGCCTCGACCAGCTGATCACCCATGTCGGCCGCTACCGGTGGCGCACCGGTGGGAAGATGGCTTTCCCGCTCGTCGTGCGGATGCCGTACGGCGGCGGCGTGCGCGCGCCCGAGCTCCACGACGACTCGCCGGAGACGTACTACGTGCACACGCCGGGCGTGAAGGTCGCGATCCCGTCGACGCCGGCGGACGCCAAGGGGATCCTCGCCGCAGCGATTCGCGATGAGGACCCGGTCGTCGTCCTCGAGCCGAAGCTCCACTACAGGACGCTGAAGGGAGAGGTGCCCGAGGGCGAGCACGTCGTTCCGCTCGGGAAGGCGCGCCTGGCGCGCGAGGGCGACGACGTGACGCTGGTCGCGTACGGGTCGATGGTGCCGCTCTGCGAGGCGGCCGCGGACGCGCTCCCCGAGGTCTCGGCGGAGGTGCTCGACATCCGTTCGCTGAAGCCGCTGGACGAGGACGCGCTACTCGCGTCCGCGGCGAAGACCGGCCGGGTCGTCATCGTGCAAGAAGCACCGCGGACCTGCGGGTTCGCTGCCGAGCTCGCGGCGATCCTCGCCGAGAAGGCCATCCTCGACCTCCGCGGTCCCGTGCTGCGCGTGACCGGTTACGACGTGCCGTATCCGTACTGGCAGATCGAGGACGCGTACATGCCCTCCGTCGAGCGCGTGACCGCGGCTGTGCGTCGGCTGCTCGAGTTCTGAGCGAGCGGCTGCGGCTCTGGCTCGAGCGGGCCGGCGACGGCTTCCGGCTCCGTGACGCGGCGACCGAAAAGACCGTGCGAACCGAGGACACGCGTATCCGGGTGATCCCCGTCGCCGGGGTCTCGTACCGGCTCGACGCGCTCCAGGACGACGCGTTCTCCCCGGGCCGCCGTCTGACGCTCGTCCCCGAGCCGGAGAACGAGCACGATCCGCACGCCGTCGCCGTCTGGGACGAGGCAATTCGGCTCCAGGCCGGCTACGTCCCCGCCGACGAGGCACGCGAGCTCGACACGGGCGCATGGCAGGCGGTGTCGCTGTGGGAGTTCCGCGACGGCGGGCGTCGCGCGGGGCTCCGCATCCTGCTCGCCCCGCGCGACGCGTGGATCGGCTTGCCGCGCGCATGACGCATGAGCTCCCGCTCGAGCGCCGGACGCTGCACGGCCACTTCTCCGCCGACCTGCCGCCGGTCCTCACGATCGAGAGCGGTGACACTGTTGCCTTCGCCTGTCTGGACGCGGGCTGGAACGCCGAGAACGGAGAGAAGTTCGAACCGCGGGACGAGACCCTCGACGGCGGGCATGCCCTGGTCGGGCCGATCGAGATCCGCGGCGCTCGCGCCGGGCAGGTGCTTGAGGTGCGCATCGAGGATGTCCGCGTCGGCTCCTGGGGCGTGACGTACGCGGGTGGATGGCAGACGGCGTTGAACGATCGCCTGGCCGTCGGCGACGGCGAGGGCCGCATCGTACGTTGGGCCCTGGACGCCGATGCGGCCACCGGTCGAGACGACCGAGGGCGCGAGGTCGACCTGCGCCCGTTCCCGGGGGTACTGGGCCTCCCGCCTCCGGAGTCGGGCGTCCATTCGACGAGCCCGCCGCGTCGCTGGGGCGGAAACATCGACTGCAAGGAGCTCGTCGCGGGCGCGATGCTCCTGCTTCCGATTCCGGTCGACGGGGCGCTGTTCTCGGCCGGCGATGGCCATGCCCGTCAAGGAGACGGCGAGGTCTCTCAGACCGCGATCGAATGCCCGCTCGACCGGCTCGTGTTGACGCTCGCGGTCAGAGACGACCTCGCACTCGCGACGCCCGCGGCCTGGACTCCGGACGCCTGGCTGACCTTCGGCTTCGACGAGGACCTGGACGAAGCCGCCGCGATCGCGACCGACGCGATGCTCGAGCTCATGGGCCGCGAGCTCGGGCTCGAGCGCCGCGACGCGCTGGCGCTCGCGAGCGTGGTCGTCGACCTGCGAGTGACGCAGATCGTCAACGGCGTCAAGGGAGTGCACGCCGTGCTCGGCCACGACGCGATAAGAATCTGACCATGCCGTACGAGCTCAAGCTCCCCGACCTCGGCGAGGGCCTGACCGAAGGCGAGATATCCCGCTGGCTCGTCTCCGAGGGCCAGGACGTTGCCGAGGACGACCCCCTCGTCGAGATCCAGACCGACAAGACGACCGTCGAGATCCCTTCCCCGGCTGCCGGCAAGGTGACGAGCATCCTCGTAGACGAGGGGAAGGTCGTCCCGGTCGGCACGCTGCTGCTCGTGATCGGCGGCGAGCCCGACGGGGCTCCGGGACCGGCCGGCGCCTCGCCTGCCCAGGCCGCGGCGTCCTCGGCTTCCGCCTCTCGTCCGCCAGCGGGGAGAGGACGGGCGACGCCTCTGGTGCGCCGGATCGCACAGGAGCTGGGCGTCGACCTCGACTCGCTTGCCGGCAGCGGCCCCGAGGGCCGCGTGACGGAAGACGACGTCCGGGGTGCGGCCGGTCACGCCGCGCCGAGCGAGGGTCGCCGCGAGCCGCTGCGCGGCGTGCGGCGATTGATCGCCGAGCACATGACGCGCGCGCATCGCGAGGTGCCCGCCGTGACCTGGGTGGAGGAGTGCGATTTCACCGGCATCGACCTCGGCCGGCTCATCGCGAGCGCGCTGAAGGCGTGCGCGGAATCGCTTCGCGAGTTCCCGGAGCTGAACGCACGACTCGAAGGTGACGAGATCGTCTACCTCGACCGGTACGACCTGGGTGTGGCAGTCCAGACCGAGCAAGGGCTTGTCGTTCCCGTCGTGCGCGGCTGCGACACCCGGTCGGTCGAGGAGCTCGGGGTAGAGGTCGAGCGCCTCGCCGAAGGAGCACGCACCGGAACGCTGACGACGGACGAGCTCCGAGGCTCGACGTTCACGGTCACGAGCGCGGGCAAGCTCGCAGGCCTCTTTC
>DATDDZ010000244.1:0-4089 GCA_036523555.1 Gaiellaceae bacterium | reverse complement strand
AGGACGTAGCGGGCGGGGTTCTCCTCGAGCAACGGTCGTGCAGGAGTGAGCTCGTAGCCGAGACGGAGCTCCAGGCCGGCTCGCCGCCTCATCTGATCGAAGGCGGCCTTCACTTCGGACTCCCGCTCCTCGCTCAGCGTGAAGTTCGTCCAGACGTGCGGCGTGGCGAAGAGGATCGCCGTTCCGTGCACGGCGGCGCTGTGGCAGAGCGCGAGGCCCTCGTCGATCGAGCCCGCGCCGTCGTCACCGGACGGGACGACGTGAGAGTGGCAGTCGACGAATGGGCCCACCAGCCCACCGTAGCGACCTCGGCGCGGGCTGCCGGGACGCCTAGGTTCGGAGGTAGAGCTCGAGGTGTGGCGCCACGGCGCGGAGCTCGCGCAGGGCGCGCGACTCGAGTTGCCGCACGCGCTCCCGGGTGATCCCCAGCTCTCCGCCGACCTCTTCGAGCGTCTTCGGCGGGTCGCCGTCGAGCCCGAAGCGAAGCATCAGGACGCGCTGCATGCGCGGGTTCAGCCGGAGGAGTGCCTCGGCCAGCTCGGTATGGCGCAGCTTCTGGGAGGTGGTCTCGTCCGGCCGTTCGGAATGGATGTCCTCAATCAAGTCGGCGTACATGCTCTCGCCGTCCCCGACGGGCGTCTCGAGGCTGACGGGATCCTCGACGAGGTCGAGGAGCTCCCGCACACGCTTCTCGGGGAAGCCGCTCTCCTGCGCCAGCTCTTCCTGAGTCGGCTCGCGGTTGAGCTTCTGGGCGAGCTCGCGGCGCGCGCGCATCAACCGTCGGACCTGGTCGGCGACGTGAACAGGCAGCCTGATCGTCCGCCCCTGGTCTGCGAGCGCGCGGGTCACCGCCTGTCTGATCCACCAGGTGGCATACGTCGAGAGCTTGTAGCCGAGCTTGTAGTCGAACTTCTCGACCGCACGGATCAGCCCGAGGTTCCCCTCCTGGATCAGGTCGAGCAGTGGAACGCCGGCTTTCGTGTAGTTGCGGGTGATCGACATCACGAGCCGGAGGTTCGACTCGATGAGCTGCCTCTTCGCCTGCTCGTCACCCGCGTCCTTTCGCCGCGCGAGCTCGCGCTCTTCGACGGGAGTCAGCAGGCGCCCGTCTCCGATCGCCCGGACGTAGAGCTTGAGCGGATCCTGGGTGGCCTCGAGCTTGACGAGAGCCGGGGCGTCCTCGCTACCGGTCTCCTCCCCCGGCTCGTCCGTCTCGTCTGTCTCCGGCTCCGCCTCCGCTGCGTCGTGGACGAGCTCGAGGCGCGCCTCGACTGCAGGGTCGGACGGATGTTCCGGGAGCGGCCGCTGCTCCATCATGCAGGATCTATCGGCCTTGCTGCGAGCCGCCTTGAGCGCGCCGTCAACCCTCCCGTGAGGGATGGCCGCTAACAACCGCTCCGGCCGATGCGTCTACCAAGATGAGGCGGCCGAATCGCCGCCGTGCGGCAACGAGATCGAACCTTGTGCGGAATCGCCGGATATAGCCTCGCTTCCGAGAGCCGCGTCCAGCGGACACTCGCCGCGCGGGCGCTCCTGGCCGGGATCGCCGAACGGGGAGCGGATGCGGTCGGGTTTGCCTACCGGATGCCGGGCTCAACGGTCACCGTGCACAAGCAGCGGTCGGGGGCGAGCGCTCTGCTCGACCGGATCGAGCTGCCCCAGGACACCACGAAGCTCCTGCTCCATGTCCGCGACTACACCAAGGGGCATCCTGACCTGGCCGCCAACAACCATCCCATTCGCCACGGCGCGGTGGTGGGGATCCACAACGGCATCATCCGAAACGACGACGATCTCTTCCTGCATCACGGCATCAACCGGGCGGAGCCGGGAATGACCGTCGACTCGGAGATCATCTTCGCCCTCGCCGAGCGCTCGCGCGGCCGCACGGCGCAGGCCCTCCAGCAGCTCAGCGGCTCGATGGCGGCGGCCTGGCTCGACGAGGGGCGCTCCGAGCTCCTGCTCGCCCGAGGGATGGGCCGGCCCCTCTGGATCGGCACGCGGCGGAGAGAGCTCTACTTCGCTTCCACCCATGTCGCGCTCGAGCTCGTCGAAAGCTATGCCGGGATCAAGCTCAAGAAGAGCGAGCTGCCGCTGGGAACGGTGGTCGCCGTTCAAAGCGGCCGGGTGGTCGCCCGTGACGAATTCGAGCCGGACCTCTCGTTCGAGGAGGAGCCGCTGCCCGCCGTCAGGGCTCCCCAGGAGGGTCGATCCTGCCTGGAACGCCTGGCGCAGCTGCACGCGCCGGCCTCTGCCTGACGTCAGAGACTGCCGTCGCTGCTGACGGTGAGGCCCTCTTCCTCGAGGCGCTCCTTGATCAGGAACTGGAAGGTCGACCAGGCACCCCGCCGGGCCTCGAACATCCGGTACACCTGCCACTCGGTCAGCAGGGACTCGTCACTCCGTCTCGCCGCGGCCCAGTCCGCGAACTTCGGGAGATGCCCGAGCCGGCGCGCCAGCTCGATGCCCTGTGCGACCGCGCGCTCGAGACGCTCCTCGCCCACGGGAACGTCGAACCCGGCCTCGCGCAACGCGGCCGAGAGCGAGCCGAACGTGTGCCAGTAGAGCGACTTCGAGGGCATCGAGCCTCGACGCGCGTCCAGGTCCTTGGCCGTCGGCGTTCGCCCGAGCTCCCTCCCCAGCTCGTGGAGCAGGCCGACGAGCTCCTCGCGGGTCGCGAAGCGCCGCGGCACCAGGCCCGCCTCCCGCTTCGCCGCGTTCCAGCTGCCGAAGTGCTCGATCACGGTCTGCGGATGCAGAGTTGTCTTGGCGTCCGCCGCGAACTCGCGCATGGTCGGTGAGCGCCCGAGGCGTCCAGCAGACGCCCGGAGCTCGCTCAGGATCTGCTCGTTCGTGTAGCGCTTGCGAATTCCGGCCTGAAATGTCGCGAGCGCCGCGGGGTCGATCTTCGCGACCGCCCGGAAAGGCGGCTTACGGGCCATGACAAATAGTTTAGAGCGTTCTGGAACAAACGCAAATGCAGGCTTCCAGGACGCTACGAGGCGACGGCGGACAGGCGGCCCGGCACGACCTCGCCCTCGGCCCTCTCGACCGGCAGGATGCGCTCGAGCGCGCTCACGCAGCGGGGGCAGAACTGGGTCCCGGCGAGACGGCGGACCTCGTCCAGCGCGTCTGCCGCGTGACGGGCTTCACGATAGATCCGCGTCGTGAGCATCGAATCGAGCGCGTCCGCCACGTGGATGATCCTCGCGCCGAGAGGGATCTCCTCTCCACGCAACCGGGCCGGATAGCCCGCCCCGTCGAAGCGCTCATGATGGTGCCGGATGGCCGGAACGGCGTCGTCGAGGAAGCCGAGCCTGTCGATGATCCGCGCCCCTTCCTCGGCGTGGCGCTCCATCAACAGCCACTCGTCCCGGGTCAAACCCGAAGGCTTCAGCAGGATCACGTCGGGAATCGCGAGCTTCCCGATGTCGTGGAAGAGCGCGGCATGGCCGAGGAGATCGAGCTCCGCCTCGGAGAGCCCGAGCTCCCGCCCGATGGCGAGGGCGAGCGCCCGCACCCGCCGCGAGTGCCCCGACGTGTAGGAGTCCCGTGCGTCGACGGTCGCCGAGAGCGACTCCATGGCCGCCGTCGAACGCTCGCGCAGCAGCTTGTTCGCATGCTCGAGCGAGGCGTTCTGCGACTGAATCGTGTCTGCCGCCTCGCGCAGTTTCTGCGCGCTCTTCCGGGTGTGCTTCAGATAGGAGACCTGCGTCTTCCGCATCAGCAACAGCGGGACGGCGAAGACGGCCAGCGCGAACGGGCCCACGGCCTCGTAGGCGAGGGCGATGACGCCTCCGATGAACCCGTACACCACGTAGTGCGGCAGCAGCCAGGCGAACCGCTCGCCGAAGACGCTGCGCCATCGCTGGTGGCCCTGAACGGCGACGACGAGCGCCACCAGCCCAGTGTTGACGAGAAAGTAGCCGGCACCCGCGACCAGGCCCAGCCCGACGACCGCGAAACGGTGCTCCGGCCCCTTTCCGAAGAAGACCGTGGCCTCGAAGATCCCGGCTGCGACAAGCGACGCGAGCGTGAGCGCGCCAACGTTGAAGAGAACGGTGTGCAGCGGCTGCCGCCGCGCGCTCC
>DATDDZ010000243.1:0-2284 GCA_036523555.1 Gaiellaceae bacterium | reverse complement strand
CTGGGAGCCGTCGTCGTCGATGAGCCTGACCTGGGACGCGCGGATGTAGTCGTTGATCCGGGCCTGCGGAGCGGGCCGGGAGGGCGGTTCGACCGTGCGCCTCGGCCTCAAAGGGCTATCACCAAGCTAGCTTCGATCCTTTCTGTAAACGACAAAACCGCTGCAAGCAGCGGCCCAGAATCCTCGTCGTCCCGACTCGGTTGAACCACGCTGAGCTCATGCTCGCGAGGTGAGGAACGTGGGCGCCCCTTCTTGCAGGCTCATAGGTTAGCAAGCTCGGTGAGCTCGGCCCTGAGCGCGTCGAGGCTGAGCGTGGACTGCTCGCCTCCGCGCTTGCGGACGGCAAGCGACTCGTCGGATTCCTTGTCCCCGTACACGATCACGTAAGGGACCTTTTCGACTTCCGCGTCGCGGATCCGCTTCCCGACCGTCTCGTCCCGCTCGTCGATCTCGACGCGGTAGCCGGCGAGCTGGCCCTCGAGGGCGTGCGCTGCGTCGCGATGATCCTGGCCGACCGGGATGATCCGAATCTGTACGGGCGCGAGCCAGAAAGGGAACGCGCCCGCGTAGTGCTCGATCAGGATGCCGGCGAACCGCTCCAGCGACCCGAGCAGCGCCCGGTGGATTACCACCGGATGGTGCTCTGCGTTGTCCGCCCCGAAGTAGCTCAGCCCGAACCGGACGGGCATCTGGTAATCGAGCTGGATCGTCCCCATCTGCCACGAGCGACCGAGCGAGTCGGTCATGTGCAGGTCGATCTTCGGACCGTAGAAGGTCCCCTCGCCGGGGCTCACCGCGTACTCCATGCCGTGCCGCTTCAAGGCGGTCTCGAGCGCTGCCTCCGCGCGGTCCCACTGCTCGTCGGTGCCGAGCCGCTGCTCCGGCCGAGTGGAGAGCTCGGCGCGCGGCGTCAGGCCGAAGAGGTCGTACAGGAAGCGCGCGTACTCGACCATCCCGTGGATCTCGTCCTGGATCTGCTCCTCCGTGACGAAGACGTGAGCGTCGTCCTGCGTGATGTGCTTGACGCGGAGCAGGCCGTGGAGCGTCCCGCCACGCTCGTCGCGGTGAAGCGTCGAGGACTCTGCGTAGCGGATCGGGAGCTCACGGTAGCTGCGGCGCCGCTCGCCGAACAGGAGCATGTGGCCCGGACAGTTCATCGGCTTGAGCGCAAGCGGCTTCTCGCCCTCGTGGGTCTCGACGAAGAACATGTTCTCCCGGTAGTTCTCGTAGTGCCCTGAGGTGATGTACGTCTCGATGTCGTAGAGGAGCGGCGTCTTCACCTCGACGTAGCCGCGCCTCGCGTTTTCGCGGCGGCGCAGATCCTCCAACTCGTTCCAGATCACCATCCCCTTCGGGTGCCAGAAGGGAGAGCCCGGGGAGTTCTCGGCGAGATGGAAGAGGTCGAGCTGCGGCCCGAGCTTGCGGTGATCCCGTCGGCGCGCCTCCTCGAGACGTTCGAGGTACGCGTCGAGATCCTCCTTGGAGTAGAAGGCGGTGCCGTAGATCCGCGTCAGCTGCTTGTTGTTCTCGTCCCCACGCCAGTACGCACCTGCGAGGCCGGTCAGCTTCAGCGCCCTGATCGGCCCGGAGTTCTGCAGGTGCGGCCCGCGGCAGAGGTCTGTGAACTCACCCTGGGTGTAGAAGGAGATCGCCCCCTCCGCCGTGCCGACGAGCTCGACCTTGTAGGGCTCGCCCTCGGCCTCGAAGCGGGCGCGCGCCTCGGCGGCCGATACCTCCTCCCGGCTCCACTCGCGGCCCTCGGAAAGCTCGCGCATGATCTCCGCCTCGATCTTCGGGAGATCCTCCTCGCCGATCGGCTCCGGGAACTCGAAGTCGTAGTAGAAGCCGGTCTCGATCGGGGGCCCGATCGCGACCTTGACCCCCGGATAGAGCCGCCGGACGGCCTCCGCGAGCAGGTGCGCCGACGAGTGCCTGAGCACGGCGAGCGCATCGGGGTCGTGCGTGTCACGGGTCGTGAGGATCTCGATCGGCTCGCCATCCTCGAGCGGGAGGCGCAGGTCCTGTGCGTGCCCGTTCGAGCGGACGAGGACGGCCTGCTCGGCGAGCCTCGGGCCGATAGCGCGGGCGGCGTCGAGCCCCGTCGCGCCTTCGGGGAGCTCGAGCTGGGAACTGTCTGGAAGAACGACCTTCATCGCCGACAGGATAGGGATCGGGTCAGCTCGGAACGCGAGCGCGCAAAACTGTCAAGTCTCCTCGACAGCGCTGCGCAGGTTTGCCGGCGCCTTGAGCCAGTAACTCTCACGAAGCCACTCCAGCGCATTTT
>DATDDZ010000242.1:0-2485 GCA_036523555.1 Gaiellaceae bacterium | reverse complement strand
CTCACCATGCGCGAGCCGGGCGGCCAGCAACATGGGAAGCCCGACCTCGCGCATTTCTTGCTGGGTTTGCTCAATTGGGTATTGGACCCGGCGGAAGCTCGCAAACCTCTTGCCCAGATCGAGCAGCAGCCACGCTGCCCGGGAATCGCCGTCCCTGGGCTGGCCGACGGAGCCCGGATTGAGCAGCCACCGGCCCTCGAGATCGACCTCCGTGCCCGCTTCCCCGAGCTCACCCACCACCTCGTCGCCCTCGAGTTTGTACGCGAGCGCGACGTGGCTGTGCCCGACGAGCACGAGCGGCGCGCCGCTCTCGTCCAGCGTCGCCCGTGCCAGCTCGCCCGAGAGGACGTACTCCCACACCGGGTCGCGTGCGCTGGCGTGGAAGAGATCGACGCCGTGGGCCGCCCCCGAAGGCAACAGCCCTTCGAGAAACCGCCGCGACCGGGCGGTGAGGATCTCCGCCGTCCAGAGGGCAGCGATCGCGGCCTCCTCGTTGAAGTCGGCGACGTTCAGTTCCCCGAGGACGACCAGGTCGTGATTGCCGACGAGGCAGACCGCGGTGCGCTCGGCGACGGCTTCGCAGCACTCGTTGGGACGCGGCCCGTAGCCGACGGTGTCCCCGAGGCACCACACGGCGTCGACCCGCTCGGAGTCGATGTCTGCGAGCACCGCCTCGAGGGCGTGGTAGTTACCGTGAACGTCAGATATGACGGCGACGCGCATGGCCAGAGCCGCGACCCTACCCGTCGCTGTCGCGATCTGGTTCGTGGGCGCCGTTCTGCTTTGGCGGACGAAGGTCCCGGGAGGCCTCCACCTGCCGTCGCTCGACGAGCGCGCCATCTTCGGCGCGAGTGTCGTGCGTCGCGCGGAGCATTTCGACCGGTTCTTCTACGTCGAGTGGCTGCTGTCGACGGTCGCTTCGATTGCGGTGCTCGTCTGGATGGCGCGGCGGGGGCCGCGCGTCGCGGCATCTCTTCGGCTCGGGCGCGTCAACACCGGGATCGTCCTCGGAGCCGTGACCCTCACCGCTGTATGGGCCGTCTCCGTTCCGTTCCAGGTCGCGTCGAACTGGTGGCAGCGTCGTTACGGGATCTCGACCCAGTCGTACGAGTCCGTGCTCAGCGCGTCCTGGGGAACGATGCTCGGGACGGTCCTGTTCGGCTTCCTGCTCCTCGCCTTCTTCCTCGGCCTGGCGCAGAAGCTGGGCGGCCGCTGGTGGCTCGTGGCGGCGCCGGCGCTCGTGGCGATCTCGGCCGTCGTTCAGCTCGTCATCCCGTATGCGTTGACCAACGGTTCGCATGCGCTGCACGACCGGCGTCTGGCGGCCGAGATCCGGCAGCTCGAGCGCCTCGAGGGTGCCGGGCGGCCGAAGGTGCTCGTGCAGACCATGAGCGACCAGACGACGGCGGCCAACGCGTACTCGGTCGGTTACGGGCCGAGCAGGAGGATCGTCTTCTGGGACACGCTCCTCGACGGGCGGTTCGGCACCCGTGAGGTTCGCTTCGTCGCGGCACACGAGCTCGCCCACCTCGCCCGCGATCACATCCTCAAGGCGATCGGATGGTTCACGCTCTTCGCCGTCCCGATCCTCGGCGCCGCCGCCTACGTCACCGAGCGCCGCGGCGGCCTTCGCAACCCGGCGACGGTACCGCTCGCCCTGCTCGTGATCATTCTCGCCCAGCTTGCCGCGCGGCCGCTCGAGAGCGCAATCAGCCGGCGCTACGAGGCGGAGGCCGACTGGGTCGCGTTGAACGCGACGCGGGATCCCGTCGCGGCGCGGGGTCTCTTCAAGCGGTTCGCCACGACCAGTCTCGAGGACCCGGCTCCGCCGTGGTGGGCACACGTGCTGCTCGACGACCACCCGACGGTCCTCACCCGCATCGAGCAGGCCGCTGCGTGGAAGCGCCTGAATCCGTAGGCGGCTAGTTGTCGCCGCGCGGAGGCGCTTCCGGCAGGTTCCGGATGCCTTCCTGCGTCGACCACTTCGAGAGTGAGTCCTGCATTGCGGCCAGCAGCTCCTGGAAGAACTGCTGCGACATGTTCACCCGCGAGACGACGACGCCCGGGACGTCGCCCTCCTCGATCTCGTGGTCGATGCGCGCGAACGTGAGTGTGAACTCGTAAGGCGAGAACGTGACGTTGGCGAAGTTCGCATAGACCCCGGCCATCTGCTCGGGATCCAGGTGGATGTTGAGCTGTCGCTCCTGTGACTCGTCTTCCACGGCCCAACGATACTACTGGCGTGTCTCGCGCTTTCGCCGTCGACCGACTTGCCGCGCGCCTGTCCGAGCTCGCCGGTGCAACCGTCGAGCTCGAGCGCCCGAACGACCCGGCACACGGCGACTTCGCCACCAACGTCGCGCTCCGAACGGCGCCGACCTTCAAGCGGCCCCCGCGGGAGCTGGCCTCGGAGCTGGCGGACCGCGCGCTCGGTCTCGAAGAGGTCGATCGAGCAGAGGTGGCCGGCCCCGGCTTCCTGAACATC
>DATDDZ010000241.1:0-3777 GCA_036523555.1 Gaiellaceae bacterium | reverse complement strand
GCGAGCTGTTGACGGAGGCGACCGAGGTGCCGAGCAGCTCTCCGACCTCGCTCGCCTTCCACCGCAGGACCTCTCGGAGGATAAGCACCGCCCGCTGAGCCGGCGGGAGGCGCTGGAGCGCCGCGATGAAGGCGAGCCGGATCGTCTCGCGCCTGAGCGCGACCTCGGCGGGATCGTCCTCTGACGACGACACGCGGCTGTCGGGGATCGGCTGGATCCAGGTCGCTTCGGGGAGGGTGCGTCCGACCGGAGCGGCGGCGGTCTGCGCCGGCCCGAGGTCCATCGGGAGCACGCGACGCTCTTTCCCGCCCAGGAGGTCGAGGCAGACGTTCGTCGCGATGCTGTACAGCCAGGTGCGGAGGGCGGATCGTCCCTGGAAGCGATCGAAGCTCCGCCACGCGCGCACCATCGTCTCCTGCACCGCGTCCTCGGCCTCGAACGGCGAGCCCAGCATCCGGTAGCAGTGAGCGGTGAGCTCGGCCCTATAGGGCTCCAGCTCCAGCTCGAGCTCCGGCTTCCCGCGGACGGCCGTGCCCGCGCCTGCGGCGGCCTCGGGTGTCGGTGCGAAACGGATCATCCGAGAGGTCCATCGTAGGTGGACCGCTGACTCGTGCGTCGAGCACCCGGAAGGGCTAGACCTTCGCCTCTTCCTTCTCCTTCTTCGCGTCCTCGATCACCTTCTGGGCGATGTGCGAGGGAACCTCTTCGTAGCGCAGGAAATGCATGTGGTAGTCGCCGCGGCCGCCGGTCATCGATGTCAGCGCCTGCGAGTAGGTGAGGATCTCGGCCATCGGCACCTCAGCCTTGATCGTCGTCATGCCGCCGCGCGGCTCCATCCCTTGCAGCCGCCCACGCCTCGAGTTGAGGTCGCCGTTGACCGCACCGACGGCCTCGTCGGGCGCGGTCACCTCGACCTCCATGATCGGCTCGAGCAGCACGGGGTCGGCCTGCTCGTAGGCCGATTTGAACGCCATCGAGCCGGCGATCTTGAACGCCATCTCCGACGAGTCGACGGTGTGGTACGAGCCGTCGACGAGCACGACCCGCAGCCCCTGCACGGGCGCGCCGGCGAGCTCGCCGTGCACCATCGCCTCCTGGATCCCCTTGTCCACGGCGGGACGAAAGCTCTGCGGGATGACGCCGCCGACGATCTTGTCCACGAACTCGTAGCCCTGGTGGCCGTCGAGGGGCTCCAGCCGGATGACGCAGTCGCCGAACTGCCCGCGCCCTCCGGTCTGTTTCTTGTAACGCCCCTGGGCGCGCGCCTCCTTGCGGATCGTCTCGAGATAGGGCACGCGCGGCTGGTGCAGGTCGACCTCGACGTTGAACCGGCTCCTGAGCCGGTCGACGGCGACCTCGACGTGTATCTGCGAAAGCCCGCTCAGGAGCTGCTCGCCGGTCTGCTGGTCGCGCCTCATCTGGATGGTCGGGTCCTCTTCGCCGAGGCGCCGTAGACCGGCCGCCATCTTCTCCTCGTCGCCTTTCGACTTCGGCGTCACGGCGAAGCTCATCACGGGCTCCGGGAAGCCGATTTGCGGGATCTCGACCTGACGCTCGGCGTCGAGGAGGACGTCACCGGTCTGCGTCTCCTTGAGCTTCGCGACCGCGCCGATGTCTCCCTCGCCGAACTCCGTGACCTGGGTGTGCTCCTTCCCCTGCACCTGCAGCAGCTGTCCCAGCCGCTCCTTCCCGTGCGAGCGCGCGTTCACGATCGTCGAGTCGCCCTTTAGTGTTCCGTTGAGGACACGGAAGAGGTTGATCCGCCCCGCGAAGGGGTCCGCGATCGTCTTGAAGACGAACACGGCCGTGCCGCCGCCGTCGACGCTGATCGGCGCGCCCTTCTTGGCAGGGGACGGGACGCCCTCCACGAGGAGGTCGAGCACCGCCGTGGTGCCCAGGTTCTTCGAGGCGACGCCGCAGGCGACCGGGAAGACGTCTCCGCGCGTCACGGCCTCTTTCAGCGCGTGGGCTACTTCTTCCGCCGAGAGCTCCTGCCCGTCGAGGTAGCGCTCCATCAGGCCTTCGTCGGTCTCCACGACGGAGTCGAGCAGCTTCTCGCGGTACTCGTCGACGACCGCCTGCATGTCGGCGGGAATGTCGGTCGGTGCTCCTTCGCGCCCGCCCTGGGGATCCAGGTACGCCTGCATGTGCAGCAGGTCGACGATGCCGGTCAGCTCGTGCTCCGCTCCGATCGGGAGGTGCACGGCAACGCACTTGTCCGAGAGCTGCGCCTTCAGCGCCTCGAGGGCCCGGAAGAAATCGGCCCGCTCGCGGTCGAGCATGTTCACGAACACGACACGCGAGAGCCCGGCCTCCTCGGCTCGCTGCCAGTGGCGCGTCGTCTGAACCTCGACGCCCATCACGGCGCTGACGGTGAAGAGCGCTCCCTCGACGACGCGCAGCGCGGCGATCGCATCACCCTGGAAGCCCGCGTCCCCGGGTGTGTCGATCAGGTTGATCTTGCGCCCCTGCCACTCGAGGTGGGCGACCGACGCGGAGAGGGACATCTGTCGCCGCTGCTCGTCGTCGTCCCAGTCGCTCACGGTCGACCCCGACTCGACCGTGCCGAGGCGGTTCGTTGCGCCGGCCTGGAAGAGCAGCGCCTCGACGAGCGACGTCTTTCCCGTGCCGCGGTGCCCGACGACTGCGACGTTGCGGATCTTCCCCGGCTCTGCTCCCATGCGGTGGCTACCTCCGTGTGACGCGGTTTGCGCGGGGGATGCTATCGCGGCGGTTCAGCTCTCCAGCGAGGCCCGTGTCGTCGAGCCGGAGAGCCGCGCCTTCAGGCGCAGGATCGCCTTCGTGTGGAGCTGGGAGACCCGCGACTCGGTGACGCCGAGCACCTCGCCGATCTCGCGGAGCGTGAGCTCCTCGTAGTAGTAGAGCGTCACGACGAGCTTCTCGCGTTCGGGCAGGCGCGCGATCGCCTCGCCGATCGCCTCCCTCATCTCCGTCTGGGAGAGGGCGCCCTGCGGGTCAGGCGCCTCGACGTCCTCGATCGTGTCGATGAGGGCCACCTGGTCTCCGCCCCCGCTGCTGACAGTCCAGAGCTCGTCGAGCGCCGCGATCGAGGAGCGGGAGATGTCCGTGAGCGATTCCTCCAGTTCGTCGGTCGAGATGCTCAGCTTCTCCGCGATCTCCTCGTCGGTCGGCGCGCGATGGAGCCTACGCTCGAGCTCGGCGATCGCGCGCTCGATGTCACGCGCCCGCGCCCGCACGGAACGCGGCACCCAGTCCATCGCGCGCAACTCGTCGATGATCGAGCCCTTGATGCGGGCGATGGCGTAAGTCTCGAACTTGACGTCGCGCTCGGAGTCGTAGCGCTCGATCGCGCCGATCAGGCCGAGCAGGCCGTACGAGACGAGGTCGCCCTCGTCGACGTGCGCGGGCAGTCCGGACCCGAGCCGCCCGGCGACGTACTTGACGAGCGGCGCGTACGTGAGGATGAGGCGGTCACGGAGAGCCTTGTCGTCCTTGTTGGCGCGAAACAGGCGCCACAGGGACTGGGTGTCCTCGACCTCGGCCACGCGGGAGAGGATACGCACTGTTTCGGCTCACCTGAACGCGCGGATCGCCAGCGTGGCGAGCCAGGCGGCGAGGGCCGCGGCGGCGGCGACGACGACCCAGCGGCCGACCTGATGGCCGGCACCGTGGGCGGCCGCGAAGGCGACACCGGCGAAACCGACTGCAAGGAGCGTGAAGAGGGCGCCGAGCGCGGGTCGCTGCTTCACGGACGGAGAGAACGCGAAGAGGGCACGGCTACAATCTTCTCCCAGA
>DATDDZ010000240.1:0-6744 GCA_036523555.1 Gaiellaceae bacterium | reverse complement strand
GGCTAGCGGACTGAGCAGCGCGTAGCCCACGAGCGGGCTCAGCGCGGCGAGCACGAACGCCGACCGCCACGACGCGTGATGCACCACCAGGGCGAACCCGATCGGGGCGACGATGGAGCCCGCCGAGAGGAAGGTCTGCTGCAGCCCGATCGCCGCTCCGCTCCGCGCCCGGCCGGCTGCCTCGGCTGTGGCGGTGAACGAGAGGCCGTTCCAGGACAGGGCGAACGTGCCGGCGACGACGAGCGCGGGAACGAGGAGCCAGGTGGACGCGTCGAGCAGCGCCGCGGTGACACCGACCGTGAGCGCCAAACCAATCGCGACCTGCCGCAAGGGAACGATCCGCATGCGCACCCGGTCGGACCATCGGCCCGCGGCGATCCGTGCGATGCCGCCGAAGACCTGTGTCGCGGCGAACGCGCCCGCGGCGAGGGCAGTCCCGATGCCGCGGTGATCGTGGAGAAAGAGGACGAAGAAGCCGATCAGGCTCAGCTGCGTGGTGACGTAGAAGGTGCTTGCGACGCAGATCCGCCACACCCTCGGATCTCGGAGCGGGCGCGCGAGCGAGGAGTGCTCGTCCGCCGGTTCGACGCGGATGAGGAGGGCTCCGACGATCGCCGCGAGGAGACATGCGCCGGCGAGGCCGTCGAAGGCAGCGTGGATGCTCACGTGTTGTTGCAGCGCGGGCAGCGCGCCGGCGGCGACCGCCCCGCCGAGCGGCACGGCCATCTGGCGAATCCCGAGCGCAAGGCCGCGCTCGTGCGAGCCGAACCAGGCCATCACCGCCCGGCCGCTGGCCGCGTTCACGCCCGCGCCGACCCCGCCGGCGACGGTGAGCGCGCCGACGAGCTCGGCAAACGACGACGCGTAGGCCGCCCAGACGAGAGCGCCCGCTGTCCCGGCCTGCCCGATTGCGATCACCGCTCGTTCTCCGATCCTGTCGGCGACGAGACCCCAGGCGAGCAGCGTCGCGAGCGACCCGAAGTTGACCGCCGCGAGCACCACGCCGACCTGCGTGAGGGTCAGGTCGAAGTGGTGCCGGATGGCGGGGGCGATCGCGGGCAGTCCGAGGAGGATCGCCGAGTACGCGGCCTGCGCCAGAACCCCGGCGGCGAGGATCGTCCAGCGGTAGCTAAGCGGTCGCGCGGGCGTGGAGCTCACGAAGCTTGCGGACCTCGTCGGCGTTCGGGCCGTGCCCGTCGGCACCGGGAACCTCGAGCAGGACGGGCAGCTCCTGGAGAGCCGGCTGCGCGAGGAAGACTCCGAGCCCTTCTCCCATCAGCCCGGCGCCGATGTTGTCGTGGCGGTCACGGTTCGAGCCGAGTGGCGCCTTCGCGTCGTTCGCGTGCAAGGCGCGAAGGCGGTCGAGCCCGATGCGCCGGTCGAGCTCGGCGAGGAGCGTCGCCATCGTCGCCGGGTTCGTGACGTCGGTTCCGGAGACATAGAGGTGGCATGAGTCGAGGCAGATGCCGAGACGAGGGTGACGTTCGAGCGCGTCGAAGATGGCTGCCAGCTCGTCCACCGACCGGCCGATCGTGCCGCCGGCGCCGGCGGAGTTCTCCATCAGGAGCCAAGTGCGGTCGTTCGTGCGGTCGAGGATCTGCGCCAGCGCGGGAACGACCCGCTCGATCCCGGCGTCGAGGCCGGCGCCGAGGTGCGAGCCGACGTGAAACACCACACCATCGGCGTCGATCGCGCAGGCCGCGTCGAGGGTCGCGCGCATGGTCTCGACGCTCTTCGCGTAGATCTGCTCGTCCGGCGCGGCGAGGTTGACGAGGTAGAGCGCGTGCACGAAGGCGGGCAGGCCGGCCTCCTCGCGCCGGTCGCGGAAGTTCTGCAGGTCGTCCGGGTCGTGGTCGGGGAATCGCCAGGTGCGCGGGCTCTGGACGAAGAGCTGGACGGCGTCGGCATCCATCTCGACCGCCTTGCCCAGTGCCTTCTTGATCCCGCCCGAGCAGTGCGCGCCGAACCGCATGCTGCCGACCCTAACGCTCCCCCGATCGGCCACGGCCGAAAGATCGGGGTCAGACCCCGGTTGATTCGGACCTGGGCCTCCGGGCGGGGTGATTCGCGCCGAAGGTGTGACGAATTGTCCACAGCGGCACGCGAAAGGGATGCCCGGCGGAGCGACGTAGGATGGCGCGACGATGTCCGTACGCGTTCGCATGGCGCCGAGCCCCACCGGTGCGCTCCACGTCGGCGGCGTGCGGACTGCACTCTTCAACTGGCTCTTCGCACGCAACCGCGGTGGAGAGTTCCTGGTCCGGATCGAGAACACGGACACGAGCCGCGAGGTTCGGGGCGCGGTCGAGCACGCGCTCGACTCGCTCGCCTGGCTCGGGCTCGACTGGGACCGCGAGCCGACGTTCCAGCTCGACCGCGTCGCCGACACCGCTGCGACCGCGCGCAAGCTCGTCGCCGAGGGCAGGGCGTACGAGGACGAGGGCGCAATCAGGTTCCGCATGCCGGACGAGGGCGTGACCGGGTGGGACGACGTCGTGAAAGGACGGATCGAGTTCCCGAACGAGCAACTCGAGGACCTCGTGATCCTTCGCTCCGACGGCCGGCCGACGTACAACTTCGCCTCTCCGATGGAGGACGTGTGGGACGAGATCAGCCACGTCATCCGGGGCGACGACCACATCTCCAACACGCCGAAGCAGATCAACGTGATCCGCGCCGTCGGGGCCGATCCGCCCGTTTACGCGCACGTGCCGAACGTGCTCGGGACCGACGGCAGGAAGCTCTCCAAGCGTCACGGTGCGACGGGGGTCGACGAGCTTCGCAGTGCGGGCTACTACGCTCCGGCGCTGATGAACTTCCTGGCCCTGCTCGGATGGAGCTACGACGACAAGACGACGATCATGTCGCGCGAGGAGCTGGTCGAACGCTTCGATCTCGACCGCGTGGTTCCGAGCCCGGCCGCGTTCGACTACCAGAAGCTCGACTGGATGAACGGCGTCTATCTACGCCAGCTCCCCGAGGGGCAGTACGCCGATGAGCTCGTCCGGTTCATCCGCGACTCGGGCCTCGACTGGGACGAGGAGCTCGTTGCGCGGGCCGCGCCGCTCGTGCAGGAGAAGATCGAGCGGTTCGGACAGTTCCCGGAGTTCGCCGGCTTCTTCTTCCACGACGTCCAACCGGACCCGGCGCTCCTCGACGAGAAGGCCCCCGTCCTGGCGGCCGCGACCGACGAGCTTGAGCAGGTCGACCCGTTCGGCGCGGCGGAGATCGAGTCGGCGCTACGAGGCCTGGCTGAGCGGCTAGAGCTCTCTCCTCGCAAGGCCTTCGAGCCGATCCGGGTCGCAGTGACCGGCTCCAAGGTCTCGCCCGGGCTCTTCGAGAGCCTCGAGCTCCTCGGCAAGAACGAGGCAACTCGCCGCCTCAGTGCCGCCGCGGAACTCGCAAGGGCCTAGGCGCCGCCAGCGGATCGAGGGCTCGCTGAAACGCGAGCCAGGACCGCCGCCTGAACTCGGGGCTGGCACGGGGGAAACCGTCCCCCGCGCGTGTTGAAGCTCGCTCGGGCGCGGCTCCAGGAGGTGCGCGCCTGTTTGCCATTTACGACGGGTCAACGGACGATTCGCGGATCCGGATACGCATAGACTCCGGCGGCAGTGGACTCGCCCAGCCACTCGGTGCTCATCGTCGACGACGATCCGTCGATTCGGCTTCTCTGTCGCGTCAACCTCGAGCTGGACGGCTGGCACGTGGTCGAGGCGGGCACCGTGGAACAGGCCCGTAGTGTCCTGACGGAGAACGAGGTCTCGGTCATGCTCCTCGACGTCCATGTGGGCACCGCCGACGGGCTGCAGTTCCTCGCCGAGATCCGGCACGACCGGCCCGGTTTGCGGGTGGCGCTCCTGACCGGCTCGGCCGGGCCGACCTCGGCTGATCAGGCGCGTGCCGACGACGTCTTGACCAAGCCCTTCACGCTCGAGAAGCTGAACGAAACCGTGAGCAGGCTGGCGCTCACGACGGTCGAGAAGGCTGGATAGAGTCTTCGCGATGTCGACGACGGCCGTACGGAGCCCGGCGGACTTCGAGGGTCGCCTCCAGCGCTACCTGTTCGAGCGGTCCGAGGAATCGAGGGCGGTCGTCGTCGGGGAGAAGGAGGTCTCCGAGCAGGCGGCGATCGTCGCGAAGTACGCGGACCTCTTCAGCCGGGAACAGCTGCACAATCTGAGAGACGAGGAATCCCGCGCCGACGGCGAGCAGGCGGAGTGGCTGTACCGGCTGCGCAAGACCTGTGAGGGCGGTCTCGTGGCCGCCGAGCTCGCCGAGAAGAGCGACGAGCTCGACAACGCGATCCTGGCTGCCCGTGTCACCTTCAAGGGCGAGGAGCTGCCTCTCCGCTCGGCGGTCGCTCGGCTCGCTGTCATGCCGGATTACGCCGACCGCGACGAGCTCGGCAAGCTCCAGCGCGCGAAGTCGGCCGAGTTCAACGAGGGACGGCTGGAGCTCCTTCGCGAGAACGAGGAGCTCGAGGCCGACCTGTCCGAAGAGCCCGATCCCGTCGTGCGGAACGAGGAGGAGAAGCAGATCTCCCTCCGAGATCTCGAATCCGTCCTCGCCGCCGCGAGCGACCAGGTCGAGGCCGCCTTCATCGCCATGCGCGAGCGGTGGTTCGAGCGCCTGCTCGGCCCCGAGCGCGAGGACGTGCCCTCCTCCGCGCACATGGGTTACGTGCGCCGCCTGTCCCCGCTCGAGCCGACCTACACGAAGGACCGCGCGACCGACGTCTGCCTCGCGACCCTGTCGAACCTCGGATTCGACCTCGCCGCCGACAAGAACATCCGGCTCGACCTCGAAGACCGGCCGCAGAAATCTCCTCGTGCATGCGTGATCGCGTCCGACCCGCCGACCGTGGTTCACCTCATCACGCGCGCGCAGGGCGGGTTGCACGACTACCAGGCGTTCCTCCACGAGGCCGGCCACGCGCTCCACTACGCGGGCTGCGACCCGAGTCTCGCCTACACCTTCCGCAGGATTGCGCGCGACCATGCCCTCACCGAGATCTACTCGTACATCTGCGAGGCGATCAGCCGTGAGCCGGCCTGGCACGCGGAGCATTTCGGGCTCGGTGACGAGGAGGCGCGCACGAACGCAGAGGCCACCGTCTTCCTCGAGGCCCTGCTCTTCCGGCGTTATTCGGCCAAGCTGCAGTACGAGCTCGGCTTCTGGTCCGACTTCGAGCATGCCGGGCTCGCGAGCGATGAGTACTCGCGACGCTTGACGGCCGCAACCGGCGTCCACTACCCGCGCGAAGGCCATCTCGACGACATGGACGCCGGCTTCTACTCGGCCGACTACCTTCGCGCCTGGATTCGCCACGCCCAGCTGCGTGCGTATCTCATCGGCGAGGTCGGAGAGGACTGGTGGCGGAGCCCCGTAACGGGCGAGCTGCTGCGCGACCTCTTCAAGGAAGGGACGAAGCCGTCGAGCGAGGAAATCGCGCGGCGGCTCGGCTACGAGCCGTTCGACACCGGGCCCCTGGTCAGAGAACTCTCCGTTTGAACGTTCGGCCCGTTTCGTACGACCACTTCTACGCCTACGAGGAGCTGAGCGACGTGCTCCGCTCGTGGGCCGAAGAAGCGCCCCAACTCTGTGCGCTCGAGTCGATCGGGACGTCGTTCGAGGGCCGCAACATCTGGCTCGTCACGGTGACCAACGGCGAGACCGGCGCGCACCAGGACAAGCCGGGCTTCCTGATCGAGGCGAACATCCACTCGATGGAGTGGACCGGGTCCACCGCGGCACTCCACCTCATCCAGCGCCTCCTGACGGGATACGGCGAGGACGAGGCCGTGACCCGGGCGCTCGACACACGCGTTTTCTACGTCATACCCCGGCTCAACCCCGACGGCGCGGAGCGCGGCCTGGAGGAGCGGCGGTTCATCCGATCGAGCGTCCGCCCGTATCCACACGACCAGCAGGACGACGGGCTACGGGTCGAGGACATCGACGGCGACGGCCGTGTGCTTTACATGCGGGTCGAGGATCCTGTTGGAGCCTGGCGCCGGCATCCCGACGAGCCGAGGCTCCTCGTGCGGCGCGAGCCGGTCGACGGGCCCGACGACGGGCCCTTCTACCGGCTGCTCGGGGAAGGTCGGATCGAGAACTACGACGGAGTGACGATCAAGATCCCGCCGCCGCTCGAAGGGCTCGACCTGAACCGGAACTTCCCTGCCGAGTGGGCGCCCGAGGGCGAGCAGCGCGGTGCAGGCCCGTACCCGACCTCCGAGCCGGAGGTGCGGGCGATGGTCGAGGCCGTGATGGCGCGGCCCAACATCACCGGCCACATCGCCTACCACACGTTCAGCGGCGTCCATCTTCGGCCGTACGCGGGTCGTCCCGACGACGAGTTCCCGACGCAGGACCTGCGCGCCTACAGGCTGCTCGGCGAGCGGGGGACCGAGCTGACCGGGTACCCAGCCGTGTCCGTCTTCCACGATTTCAAGTACGACCCGAAGGAGACGATAAAGGGCGGCGCCCACGACTGGATGTACGACCATCTCGGCGTGTTCTCGTGGACGACGGAGTTCTGGAGCCCCCAGCGGCAGGCGGGCCTCTCCGACTACCACTTCACCGACTGGATCAGAGAGCACCCGATCGAGCACGATCTGGCGCTGATCGAATGGGCGACCAAGAACTACCCCGACGCGTACGTCGACTGGTACGAATTCGAGCATCCCGAGCTGGGCAAGGTCGAGCTCGGCGGCTGGGACATCATCAACTACTGGTTCAACG
>DATDDZ010000239.1:0-4144 GCA_036523555.1 Gaiellaceae bacterium | reverse complement strand
GATGTACGGCACTTCGCCGAGCCTGCGCAGCATCATGGCCGACAACGGCGATTCGGGAAAGCAGATCTGGGCGACGGAGTTCGGTGCGCCGACAGGAGGTCCGGAGGGCGCGTTCGTCGCCGAGCAGGTGCAGGCGGCGATGCTCAAACGGGCCTTCGATCTGTTCCCGACGTACGACTGGGCCGGCCCGATGTTCTGGTATTCGGGACGCGACCTCGGGACGGCGCCGGACACCAGCGAGAACTTCTACGGGATCCTGCGCCACGATTTCTCGACCAAGCCGGCCTACGCCGCCTACGCCGCCGCGACCGGCGTCCGCTGACCCTTCGTGCTCCGCAGCCGGCCGTAAGCTGAGCCCGTGGACGGTTCGGAGCCGGCATTCCCCGTTCGGCGCGGTCGCGAGCTCCTCGTCCACCTGAGTGGCGCCACGATCGGCCGCCTCGCGCCGCCGCTGCTCCAGCTCGCGCTGCTGCTGATCGTCTCGCGCAGAGGGTCTCTGGACGACGTCGGCCTCCTGGCGCTCGGCTCGTCGGTCGCCTTCCTCTGCGGCGCTGTCGGAGAGCTCGGCTTCGCGAACAGCCTCTCGGTCCCGCGCGTCGCGTTCGGCTCCGATGCACCGCCGCTGGGACCAACTGCAAGGCTGCGCATCGCCGGGGCGTTCGGGGGCAGCGCCCTCTACGCAACTCTGTGGGCGGCCGGGATCGGCAATCACCACGCGGCGCTGCTCTTGCTGACGCCCCTACCGCTCGCACTCTCGCTGGCGCACGGCTACGCGGGCGCGATGAACGCCTCCGGCTTGCTCCAACTCGAGGGAAAGGTCTCGGCGGGCGAGTCGGTCGTCGCACTCGTCGTCGCGCTCGTCGGCTCCCGTGTCGTCGACGCGCTCCCCGCGGTGCTCTTCGGCCTCGTCATCGGCCGGCTGCTCGGCACCGTTGCCCGCGCGCTTCTCCTCCGTCGCGTCCCCCAGAGCGGCTCGGTTCGCGTCGGCAGCCTCGGCCGCGCCCAGCTCTGGTTCGCGCTGTCGACGGCCGGCTTCGTGATCCAGGGGCAGGTCGACATGGTCGCGGTCGGCCTTGCTGGGTCGCTGGCGCTCGCGGCCGTCTACGGGCCGGCGGTGCGGGCGTCCGGCAGCGTCCTGCTCGCCGGCGAGGCGATCACGTATGCGCTTTACGGCCGTGCGCACCCGGACGAAGGTGAGCACACGGGCCGGCTCCACCGGCACTGGCGAGCGGCGCTGCTCGGAGGCGCGGTCGCCGCGGCGACCGTGTTCGCACTGCTCGCCCAGCCGTTCCTGGAGTGGCTGCTCGGCCGCCGCCTCCACGGGCTCGGGGCGCTCATCGTTCTCCTGGCGTGCGTCATCGTCGTGCGCTTTCTCGTGCTCGTTCTCGGAGTCGACATCGTGCGGGCCGGACGCCAGCGCGACCAGGTGCCGATGCTCGCGGCCGCGGGAGCCGTGCTCGCGATCGGTGCAGCGATCGCGGCCACGGCGGATTCGCTCACCGGCCTCGCAGCGGCCCGCCTGGCGAGCGAGGCTGTGCTCGCCGGAGGTTTCGCCCTCGTCGTCAACAGGCGCTGAGGGCCGGTGCGCATCCTCGTCGTCGCGCCGTTTCCCCCGAGCAGCGAAGGCGAGCACGGCGGGTCGCGCTCGATCGCGCAGCGGCTGACGAGGATCGCGAAGCGCCACGAGGTGTTCCTGCTCCACTTCCGGCGGGTGACGGACGCGCCGCTCGGCGAGCTGTCGGCCGGGCTCGACTCGGAGGCAGTGGAGCTCCGCGCCTGGCACTCGAGACCGCGTCTGTTCCGGGCGCTACGGGCCGCATTCGGACTGCTCGGCGGCACTCCGCTCTGGGCGACCGAGCTCGCCTCGCATGAGCTCGCGCGCCGCCTCGGAGCTACGGTCGAGCGCTTTCGCCCGGATGTCGTGCAGTTCGAGTACGCCCCGATGGCGCAGTACGCGAAGGCGCTGCCGGGCCGGGCCGTGCCTCGCGTGCTCGTCGACCACGACGCCGACCGCGAGGCGTCCGTGATCCAGGATCCCCGCCGCTCACTGCTGCGTCGGGCTGATCGCGCCGCCTGGCGGCGGTTCGAGCGAAGGGTCCTGTCGGAAGTGGACGCGACCGTCGTCTTCACCGAGCGCGACCGTGCTGTGCTTGCCTCACGCGTGGAGCGTCCGCGCGTCTCCGTCATCCCGATCGGGATCGATGCGGTGGATGACGAGCTCGTCACTGCTGCGAGCGCTCCGGAGATCCTGTTCGTCGGCAACTTCGTCCATCCGCCGAATCTCGACGCGGCGACGCGGCTTGCCCGTGCAATCCTTCCGCTCGTTCGCGGCCGTGTTCCGGAGGCGACGCTGACGATCGTCGGCCCGGGCTCGCCGGCGGAGCTCTCTACGGAGCCGGGAGTCACGGTCACCGGATACGTCGAGAGCGTTCGGCCCTTCTACGAGCGTGCGGCTGCCGTCGCCGTTCCGATCGCGTTCGGCGGCGGCATGCGCGTCAAGGTGATGGAGGCGCTGGCAGTCGGCGTGCCAGTCGTGGCGAGCTCTTTGGCTCTCGAGGGTCTCGACGTGCGCGACGGCGAGCACGTGCTCGTCGCGGGTTCGGACGCCGCGTTCGCCGATGCGGTCGTTCGTCTTTTTCAGGATCCCGCCCTGGGCTCGGCCCTGCGCGCGCGAGGCGCAGCGTGGGCGCGCGCGAATCTCGGCTGGGACAACGTCGTCGCCTCGTACGACGCCCTCTACGACGAGCTGGTCCGGGCTCGCCCCGCTACGCGGCCTCATCCGTAGGAGCCGCCGGGAACGGATGGGTCCCGGCGCGCCTTCCCCGGATTGCACCTTGAATGTCACTGATCGTCTGGGGCGAGCGCCAGGCGACGAGCGGGACGTAGACGAGGGCTCCGATGGCGATCAGCAACGCGAGTCGCGCACTCGTCGGCAGGCTTGTTCGCATCAGCCCGGCACGGGCGGCGAGGAGGACGAGCAGCATGGCGACGCCGGCCTGCAGGACGCCGGAGAGGCTCCGGAGCCAATCCCGCGGAGTGATTCCGGCCACGCGCGTGGTGATCCAGAGATAGGCCGGCTCGAGGACGACGCTGACGAGGACGTAGCCCGTCGCGACTCCCTCGATCCCCCAGTGAAGACCCCCAGCGAAGCCAGCGACGGTCAGAACCGAGGCGACGGCCGTGTACCGAAACAGCTCTTTCGTCTTCTCGAGCGATTGGAGGACGCCGTAGTTGAGTGCCTGCAGCGCCTGGACGAGCCCGAGCGGCGCGAGGATCTGGAGAACCGGTGCCGCGGCGTGCCATCGCTTGCCGAAGACCACCTCGACGAAGTCTGCCGCGACGACCACGACGCCGAGCATCGCCGGCACGACGACGAGCGCGACCGTCTGCACTGCGCGCAGCCACACGTCGGAGATTCGCTGCGGGTCCCTGAGGCGAGAGAACGCCGGATACAAGACGCGGGTTAGGGGGCCGGCCACGCGGGACACCGGCGTCACCATCAGGTTGAAGGCGATCGTGTAGGCGCCGAGCGGGGCGGCGCCCAGGAACCGTCCGACGAGCAGGTTGTCGACGTTTCGAGCGAGCCACGTGAAGAAGCGGCTGCCGACGACGTGGCTGCTGAAGCCGGCGAATCGCCGCAGGCTGTCGATCGAGAAGCGCCAACGCGGCCGCCAGGACGAGATGCGCCAGAGCAACGCCGTCGACACGAACGTGATCGTGAGGTGCTGGCCGACGATCGCCCACGGCCCGGCTCCGGCGACGGCGAGCGCCATCGCAGCAGCGCAGCTGGCGATCGTCGCGACGATCGTCCGCAGCTCGAGGCTCCTGAACTTCAAGTCCCTGGTGAGGAGCGCGCCCTGGACGATGCCCGGCGCCGTGAAGAGGTAGGTCAGCGACAGGACGGCGAACAGCCTCTGCACCCGGGGCTCGCCGTACAGGCTCGCGATCGGCCACGAGAGACCGATACCGGCCGCCGTCAGCGCCGTCCCGAGGATCATGCTGCTCCAGAACGCCATCGTCTTGTCGTCCTCCGAGAGCTCGGCCCGTTGGACGAGAGCGGAGGCGAGGCCCGCATCGGTGAGGAGAAGCGCCAGGTTGACGAAGACCACGCCCATCGCCGCCAGCCCGACTTCGCGCGGCGCCA
>DATDDZ010000238.1:0-7556 GCA_036523555.1 Gaiellaceae bacterium | reverse complement strand
GTCGACGCCGCTCAGGGAGCGCCGCACCACGCGATCGACGTGCAACAGCTCGACTGCGACTTCCTCGCCTTCTCCTCTCACAAGCTCTGCGGCCCCACCAGTGTCGGCGCCCTCTGGGGCCGCGCGGAGCTGCTCGAGTCGATGGCGCCCTTCAACCTCGGCGGCCACATGATCCGTTCGGTCTCGCTCGAGGAGACGACCTGGGGCCAGCTGCCCTACAAGTTCGAGGCCGGCACGCAGCCGATCGCTGAAGCGGTGGGATTCGGCGCGGCGGTCGACTACGTCACCGACGTCGGGCTCGATGCGATCGAGCGCCACGAGCGCGAGCTCCTGGTCTACGCGCTCGAACGGCTCGCGGACGTCCCCGGCTTCGTCGGTTACGGGCCGGCTCCCGAGCGGCGGGCTGGGATCGTGTCGTTCAACATCGAGGGCGTGCACCCGCACGACGTCGCACAGGTGCTCGACATGGACGGGGTCGCGATCCGCGCCGGGCACCACTGCTGCCAGCCGCTGATGGCGAGGCTCGGCGTCGCGGCGACGAACCGGGCGAGCTTCTACCTCTACACGATCCCCGAGGAAATCGACCGTCTCGTCGAAGGCCTGCGCAAGGCCCATAAGCTGTTGGCGCAATGAGCGTACTCACGTTCCTGAGTCGTCGCTGGCGGTGCGAGGCCGGAGGGCACAGTGCTGAGTGGCACGGGCCCGGAGAGCCGCGTGCCGCCAGCGACGGCAGCGTTTCGCGGAGCCCGGCTCCGCCGGGCGGGAGCGAAAGGCGGTCAGGGCGTGAGTGAATTCGACCAGATGTATCGGGAGGTGATCCTCGATCACTACAAGAACCCGCGGGGGCACGGCGAGATGGAGGGCGCCGACGCGGAGGCCGAGGGGCAGAACCCGCTCTGCGGCGACGAGGTCTCCATCTACGTCGCGTTCGGCGAGGACGGCGACACGATCGACGAGGTCAGGTTCTCCGGCCGCGGGTGCGCGATCTCGCAGGCCGCGACCTCGATGCTCACCGAGATGGTGAAGGGCCGAAGCGCGGCCGAGGTGGCGGCGCTTCCCCGCGACGAGCTTCTCGACGAGATCGGGATCCCGCTCACACCGGTCCGGCTCAAGTGCGCACTGCTCGGGCTCTCGACGCTGAAGCTCGCGCTGCACAAGGCAAAGGGAACGCCGCTCCCGGAGGAGTGGGCCGGGGCGTCGTCCGACCTCGAGCTGCGCTAGTTGCCCGAGTTGGACGTCTGCCCGGTGGAGGAGCTTCCGCCGTGCTCGGTCAAGATCGTCTACGCGGGGGAGCTCGCCGTCGGCGTCTACAACCTCGGGGGTGAGTACTACGGCCTCGAGGATCGTTGCTCCCACGACGACGGGCCGCTCTGCGAAGGCGACTTCGAGTGCGACGACGGCATCGCCATCTGCCCGCGGCACGGCGCGAACATCGACATCCGCACCGGGCAGGCGCTGACCTTGCCGGCGGTAGAGACCGTGGCCACCTTCCCGGTCCGAGTCGACGACGGAATGGTGAAAGTCAGGGTTGGCTGAGGCAGCGCTTGCCTGAGGCGCCGCGGCGCTGCTGGACGTCGAACGACCCCGCGTACGTCGCCTATCACGACGAGGAATGGGGGCGGCCCGTCACCGACGAGCGCGGCATGCTCGAGCGGCTCTGCCTCGAAGGCTTCCAGTCGGGCCTGTCGTGGCTGACCATCCTCCGCAAGCGCGAACGCTTCCGCGCCGTCTTCGCCGGTTTCGAGCCCGAGCAGGTTGCGCGGTTCGACACGCGGGACGTCGAACGGCTGCTGCGCGATACCGGCATCGTCCGGCATCGGGGCAAGATCGAGGCGGCGATCGCCAATGCACGCGGAACCCTCGCGCTCCGTGACGGCCCGGCGCCGCTCGAGGAGCTCGTCTGGTCACACCGTCCGAAACGGAGTCGCGCTCCTCGCAGCACTCGTGACTGGCGCTCCGCGACGCCCGAGTCCGCCGCGCTCTCGAAGGCGCTGAAGGCTGCGGGTTTCCGCTTCGTCGGCCCGACGACGATCTACGCGGCGATGCAGGCGTGCGGGGTCGTCAACGACCATCTCGCCACCTGCCACGTCCGCGGCGCCGTTGAGGCGGAGATCCAAAGGCAGGTGGGCTGATGCTCGACGAGCGCGTCAGGGACGTCCTGGCGCGACTCGAGCACCAGGACGCTGACGAGCGGGCGCGCGGCGTTCCGCAGGAGCTGCGCTCCCGCCAGGTGGCGCGGACGACCGGCCTGTTCCTGTTCGCCCTCGTCGCGCCCCAGTTGGACTGCGAGGTGCTCGAGATCGGCGGCTCGCGCGGCTACTCGACGATCTGGCTTGCGTCGGGCGTGAGGCAGTTCGGGGGCCGCGTCCTGTCGCTCGAGAAGGATCCGGAGAAGACGCGTGCCTGGAGGGAGAACATCGCGGCAGCGGGCCTGGAGGAGTGGGCCGAGCTCGTGGAGGGCGACGCCCGGCAGAGCCTGGCCGACATCGACGACGTGTTCGACCTCGTCTTCCTCGACGCGGAGAAGGAGGACTACGAGGAGCTCTTCCACCTCGCGCGGGCGAAGCTCGAGCCAGGAGCGCTCGTCGTCGCGGACAACGTCCTGTCGCACGAGGAGACCCTCGGCGCCTACAGCCGGGCCCGGCAGTCCGATCCGACGCTCGAGTCGCTCACCCTGCCGCTCGACCGCGGCCTCGAGCTGTCCGTTGTGCTCCGCTGATATCCTGGCGCCAACCGCGGAAAGGAGGTGGTCCGAGAGTGGAGATTTCCAGTACGGGCAGTGGAGGTACCAGCGGGTAGAGGCGCGTCCCCGGCACCTACGGGGAATCGCCTAGCCAGCGTGGGGGACGACGCGTTACGCGCCGCCTCGGCCACGAGCTCTCGGGCCGGAGGCAGGAAGCGCCTCTACTAATACGACGCTGGTAACCGGAACAAGGGCCGCCGCAAGGCGGCCCTTTTCTTTGCGCTCGCGGTCAGGCGAGGACACGTCCGGTGCCAGGCACGAGACGTGTCCGGATCAGGCGACGCGACGGAGCTGCTCGTCGAGCGGGACGAGCCGGAGCTCGAACGCCCGGGCCGCCTCGTCGTCAGAGACGACGTTGTCGCCGAGCTCGAGCATGGTCAGGAGGTCGCGCGTGAGCGGGATGTTCCCGGGCAGGCGCTCGGTGACGAGCGCGTTCAGGCGCATCAGCCCGACCGGGACGTGCACGCTCGGCCGGCGCATCCCCCGGATCTGCTTGAGACGCTCCCAGAACTCGTTCCAGCTGACCACATCGGGCCCGCCGAGCTCGAAGGTCTTGCCGGTCAGCCCCTCCCGCTCCACAGCCTCTGCGAAATAGGCCGCGACGTCGCCGACCCAGAGGGGCTGGATCCGCTGTCGCCCGCTCCCGATGATCGGCGTCACGGGCGTGAGGCGCGCGAGCTTGACGAAGGTGGGCAGGATCCCGCCGTCGCCGGCAAAGACAAAGCTCGGCCGGAAGATCACGGACGGGATCGCGGACGCTCCGACGAGTTGCTCGCTGTCCCACTTGGCGCGGTAGTAGGGCACGGCGTCCTTCGTCTCCTCCATGACCCCGAGCGCGCTCATGTGGACGAAGCGGCCCACCCCCGCCCTTTCCGCGGCGGCCAGAAGCGAGCGCGTCCCGTCGACCATCACCCGCTGGAACAGGTCGGCCGGCCCCTGGCGGACGGCGACGAGGTGGACGACGGTGTCGGCCCCCTCCACCGCCCGCTCGAGGCTCGCCGGGTCGGTCATGTCCCCCTCGGCGAGCTCGCACCCCCAGGCCTCGAGCCTGGCCGCCTTCCGAGGCTTACGGACGAGGCAGCGGATCGGCAGATCCCGGCCGCGCAGCTCGTGGACGACATGACCACCGACGAACCCGCCCGCCCCAGTGACGAGGATCAACCCGTCGGCTCCCGCTGAAAGTTCTGCCAGTACTTCGACGGCGTGGGCCCACGCTGGCCCTGGTACTTGGAGCCGATCCCCGTGCTCCCGTACGGCGTCTCGGCGGGCTCGCTCAACTGGACGAACGAGATCTGGCCGATCTTCATCTGCGGGTAGATCGTCACCGGCAGGTTCGCGACGTTCGACAGCTCGAGGGTAACGTGCCCGTCCCAGCCGGGGTCGATGAACCCGGCGGTCGAGTGGATCAGGAGTCCGAGCCGCCCGAGGGAGCTCTTGCCCTCGAGACGAGCGACGAGATCGTCGGGCAAGCGGATCCGCTCGAGCGTCGAGCCGAGGACGAACTCGCCGGGGTGAAGGACGAACGGCGTCCCGTCGTCGACCTCGACGAGCTCCGTCAGATCCTCCTGTTCCTCGCGCACATCGATGTACGGATACCGGTTGTTGTGGAAGACCCGGAAGAACCGGTCGACCCTGACGTCGACGCTCGAAGGCTGGAGCAGCGAGTCGTCGTACGGGTCGATCTCGATGCGGCCCGCTTTCAAGAGACGCGCAATCGTGCGATCGGCGAGGACCATGCGGCGATTCTACGGCTCGGGTCGCCTCTGTTAGTTTTCCACACCTTGCCCACGCGCTACGTCCTCCAGCCGGTCGATCCCAACGCACGCTCCAAGCGCCGGCGGCTCGAAGCGCAGCAACAGCGACGCCGGCGGCGGTTGATCGTCGCGGGGCTCCTCCTCGCCCTGATCTCGGCCGCGGTCCTGGGCGGCGTGATCGCGATCAAGGTGCGCGGCCACAAGACGGTTCGCGCCGCGGCCCGCGCCGAGAAGCCGGCCGCCTCCAGACCGGCGGCCCTGCAGCCGCGCCCCCTCCCGCAGGAGGTGCGCGGCGTGCACATCACCCCGGCCCTCGCCGGGATCCCCGGGAAGCTCCAGCAATACCTCGCACTGAAGAAGGACGGGCTGAACGCGATCGAGCTCGACGTGAAGGACGAGAACGGCGAGATCGGGTTCCCAATCGAGGTCCCGCTCGCGCGCACGGTCGGCTCGGCGCTGCGCTACTACAACCCGGAACGGACGGTCGCGCAGATCCACCAGGCCGGCCTCTACCTGATCGGGCGGATCGTCACCTTCCAGGACCCCATTCTTGCCGCCGGTGCTCCCGCGCTCGCCATCCGCCGGTCGGACGGCTCCCGCTGGGTGACGAACGGAGGCCTCGGCTGGACGAACCCGTACGACCACCGGGTATGGAAGTACAACGTCGACATCGCGGTGCAGGCCGCGAAGCTGGGCTTCGACGAGATCCAGTTCGACTACGTGCGCTTCCCGAGCGACGGTGACCTCTCGGTGATCCGCTATCCGGGAGCCCACGCGCAGCCGATGGGCTGGACGATCCCCCTGTTCCTCAAGTACGCCCGCTCGCGGCTCAAGCCGCTCGGGGTCCGCATCTCCGCCGACGTCTTCGGCCTGTCGGCGACCCGGAACCTCGGCATCGCGCAGTTCCCGCGACGCATGGCTCCGTTCCTGGACTCGATCTATCCGATGGTCTACCCGTCCCACTACGTGTCCGGGGAATACGGGATCGTCAACCCCGACTCGCGCCCGGGGACGACGGTCGCCTATTCGCTGCGAGACTTCCGCGAAAAGCTCCAGGGGCGCTCGACGAAGCTCATCCCGTGGCTGCAGGACTTCTCGCTCGGTCGCGCGTACTCGCTGGCAGACGTGCAGGACCAGATCCAGGCCGCCCGGCTGGAGCACTCCAGGGGATTCCTGCTCTGGAACGCGGCGGGCGTCTACACCGTCAAGGCACTCTCCACACCGGTCTTCCGCTAGACAGGCACTGAAACCTGCTTATGCAGGTATGCAGTGCGGCCGCCGGCTGCTGTATCTTCAGGTTATGGCTGCGACCAGGGCAATCGAGCTACGCACGGCCATCCCGGGCCCGCGCTCGGAGGCGATTCTCGAGCGAAAAGCCCGCGTCGTCGCCGACCCGCTGTCCGTCTTCCTCCCCGTCGTGATCGAGCGCGGGGACGCCGCGACGCTCACCGACGTTGACGGGAACACGTTCATCGACTTCACGGGCGGCGTCGGCTGTCTCAACGTCGGCCACTCGAACGCTCGGGTCCAGGAAGCCGTCTCCGATCAGGTCGCGAAGTTCCTCCACACCGATTTCACGATCGTCCCGTACGAGGTCTACGTCACGCTGGCGGAGCGCCTCGTCGAGTTGGCACCGATCTCGGGACCGACCAAGGCCGCCTTCTTCAATGCCGGCACGGAGGCCGTCGAGAACGCGATCAAGTTCGCGCGCTCGTACACGAAGCGGCCCGCCGTGATCGCCTTCGAGGGCGGCTTCCACGGGCGAACGCTGCTGTCCCTCTCGCTGACGTCGAAGACGCACCCCTACAAGGCCGGCCTGGGGCCTTTCGCGCCGGAGGTCTACCGGCTCCCGTTCGCGCAGGACTACCGCGGCCCGAGCGCCGGGGAGGCGCTCGAGTCGCTCGAGCGGGCGCTGATCGCGCACGTTGCGGCGGAGTCCGTCGCGGCGATCGTGATCGAGCCGGTCCAGGGCGAGGGCGGCTTCGTGGTCGCCCCGCAGGAGTTCCTCGCCGGAGTGCGCCGCATCTGTGACGACAACGGCATCGTCCTGGTCGTCGACGAGGTCCAGACGGGATTCGGGAGGACAGGGAAGATGTGGGCGATCGAGCACTACGGCATCGAGCCCGACCTGATGACGGTCGCGAAGTCGATCGCCGCGGGGCTCCCGCTCTCCGGGGTCGTCGGGCGCGCGGAGATCATGGACGCCCCCGGCGACTCGGCGATCGGGGGCACCTACGTCGGCAACCCGGTCGCGCAGGCGGCCGCCCTTGCAGTGCTCGACGTCTTCGAGGAGGAAGGGCTCGTCGAGCGAAGCGCCGAGATCGGCGAGACCATCCGGGCCCGGATGGAAGCCTGGCGCGGGCGCTTCGACGCGGTCGGCGACGTCCGCGGTCTCGGGGCGATGCTCGCGATCGAGCTCGTCCACGACCGCGCGTCGAAGGATCCAGCCCCGGAGCTCGCGAGCGCCGTGGTCGAGGCCGCCGCCGAACGGGGCCTGCTTCTGCTGAAATCGGGGATCTACTCGAACTGCATCCGCGTCCTCGTGCCGCTCGTGATCTCGGAGGCGGAGCTCGAAGAGGCGCTCGCAGTATGGGAGGACGCGCTCTCCCATGTCCTCACCGTCTGAGCCTCCCTCCCCCAAGCTCACGCTCCACGCTCGCCCCGCCGATACAGAGCGGATGGCCGGCTACCTGATCGGAAGCATCGCCTTCCTCGTCGCGCTCGCGCTCGGAGCGACCGGGCTCGGGCGGCCGAGGCTGGTGCTCGCGGTGGGCGCGCTTGCGGGCTGCGCCTGGATCGCGGGCGGCGCGATCGCGCGCGCCGACGACCTCCAGAAGGGGAACGACGTCGTGCCCCTGTGGTTCCTGGCCGCCCTGGTCGGGTTCCTCTACCTGATCTGGTGCGGAGGCCTGTGGCTCGGGCTTCGCCTCCGCCGCGCCCGAGCCTCAGGCTAGACCCCCGGCCCGCCCGGCGAGGGCGGGTAGCTTTTCGGAGTGGTCGGGGAGACCATTGCCGAGCGCTACCGCCTGGAGGAGGTCGTCGGCCACGGCGGCATGTCG
>DATDDZ010000237.1:0-5760 GCA_036523555.1 Gaiellaceae bacterium | reverse complement strand
TCCGGCGATTGTGCTCACCTGCGACGGAGAGCTTCCCGTCATAGGGTGCGAGCTCCTCGCCGAGGACATGCTGCGGAATCTCTGCAAGCCAGGCGCCGAAGAGCTCCTCCACCTCTGCGCGCGAGCCGAAGGTCGCATGATGGTCGTGGTCGACGTTCGTCACGACGGCGATCTTCGGCCGGAGGGACGCGATCGTCCGGTCGGACTCGTCACCCTCGACGACGAGCCAGCCCGCGCCGGCACCGGCGTTGCCACCGAGCTGAGGGATCTCGGCACCGATCAGCCAGGCGGGATCGCGGCCGAGGCGCAGGAGGCAGAACGCGACCATCGCCGTGGTGGTGGTCTTCCCGTGCGCGCCCGAGACGACGATCGCGTCGCGGAGCGAGACGAGCTCTGCGAGGAGCTCGGCCCTGCTCTTGCCCGGCACGCGTCCGGCGAACGCCGTCGAGACGAACGCCTCCCACCCGTCGGGCACCGCCGGAGGCTCGTCCGAGATCTCGACGCCGATTCCCTCGAGGTGGTCGAGGTAGGGAGTGCGTACACGGTCCCACCCACGCACCTGCGCGCCCCACGCGCGTGCCAGCGTTGCGTACGCACTCATCCCGGCGCCGCCGATTCCGGCGATCCAGAGCCGGCGGCCCTCAAGAGGCGAGGCCAATGAGCTCCTCCGCGATCTCGTCGGCGGCGTCCGGGCGTGCGAGCGCGCGCATGGCACCCGACATCTCTGCGAGCCGCGCGGGATCGTCCAGCAGCGAGCGGAGCAAATCCGGGACGCGCCCCACGTCGGCTTCGGCCACGACGATCGCGCCGCCCCCGTGCTCGAAGTAGCGCGCGTTCTTTCTCTGGTGGTCACCGGTCGCGAAGTCGCCGGGGACGAGCACCGCAGGCTTCGCGGCCGCCGCCAGCTCCCAGACGGAGCCTCCCGCACGCGCGAGCGCGAGGTCGCACGCGCCGAGCGCGGCGCCGAACTCCTCCGTGAAGGCGAACAGCCTGTAATCGGGGCGCCTGACCCTCTCCTTCAGCTCGTCGTAGTCGCGGGTGCCGCAGAGGTGCAGGACGGCGGGGCCTGCCGCACCGAAGGACTCGATCGCAAGGTCGTTCAGCACGCGGGCGCCGAGCGAGCCGCCGAAGACGAGAAGGACGGGGCCTTCACGCGGAAGGCCGAACAGGCCCCGCGCCTCGGCCTGGGGCACCGGCCGCGACCGGGCGGGGATCGGCCTCCCTGTGACGCGGTATTTCGGCTCGCCGTGGCCGGCGATCGCAAAGGAGAGAAAAACGCGGCGCGCAAATGGCGCCGCCAGGCGGTTTGCCAGGCCGAGATGCGCGTCGGCCTCCATCAGCGCCGTCGGGATCCGCCGCCGTGCCGCGGCGTAGACCATCGGGCCTGCGACGTACCCGCCCCCGCCGAGGACGACGTCCGGACGGCGCGCGCCGAGGATGCGGCGGCACGCGTGCGGAGCCCGGGCCGCCCGGATCACTGCGCGGACGAGGGCGGGCGAAGGGCGACGAGGAAAGCCGGAGATGTCGAAGGTGTCGAGCTCGTAGCCGGCTTCAGGAACGAGCCGCGCCTCGATGCGATCGGGCGACCCGGCGAACGTCACCTGCACGCCCCGCCGTTGCAGCGCCTCGGCCACCGCGAGCGACGGCGCCACGTGGCCGACGGTCCCCCCGGCCGCGATCAGGCACCGCAGCTTTCGCTCGCGCTCCATGACTTCCGGCGATGTTAAGGAGGATGCCGACGCTGAGGAGCGCGATGACGAGACTCGACCCGCCGTAGGAGATGAACGGCAGAGGGATTCCCGTCAGCGGAGCGAGCCCCAGGACGGCGGCGAGGTTGATCACGGCCTGGCCGCAGACGAGCCCGACGAGCCCGGCCGCCAGGCGTTTGCCGAACGGATCGGTGCAGGTGTGCGCGAGCTTCAGGCCCGCGTAGCCGAAGGCGGCGAACGCGGCGACCACCGCCGTGACGCCGAGCAGCCCGAGCTCCTCGCCGATGACGGCCATGATCATGTCCGTGTGCGCCTCGGGTAGGTAGTTGACCTTCTGCACGCCGTGGCCGAGGCCGACGCCGAACACGCCGCCCGAGCCGAGGCCGATCAGCGCCTGGACGGTCTGAAAGCCGGCCCCGTGCGGATCCTTCCAGGGGTCGAGAAAGCTGAAGACACGCGCTCGCCGGTAGGGCTCGAACCAGATCGCCAGCAGCCCGAGGGCTGTGAGTATCCCCGTGCCGGCCGCCAGCGTCGGCATCGGCGTGCCCGAGACGAACAGGACGGCCAGCAGGACGACCACGAGCGAGATCGCGGTGCCGAGATCTGGCTCGGCGAGGATCAGGAGGCAGAAGACGCCGAGCAGGATGCCGACGGGGCGCCAGAGCTCCTTGAGCGTCCGAGGCGCCGGGCGCTTGCAGAGGTAGGCCGCCGCCCAGACCGCCAGCGCGAGCTTCGCGAGCTCGGAGGGCTGGAACGTGGCCGGACCGAGCTCGATCCAGCGGCGGGCGCCGTTGATGCGAGCCCCGATCGCCAGCACCGCGAGGCAGCCGCCGAGCGCGACGAGCACGAGGCCCGGCGCGAGCTGCCGGAGGCGCCGGTAGTCGAACCGTGCCGCTGCGATCATCAACCCGACTCCGATCAGCGCGTAGATGCCCTGCTTCTTGAGGTACGACATCGGGTCCGCGCGCGCGAGAGCGGCGGGCGCGGAGGTCGCGCTGTAGACCATCACCAGGCCGAACGCCACCAGCCCGAGCGTGATGAGCACGAGTAGATGCGACTCGAGCTGGCCCTTCCTCACCAGAGGTCCTTCACGAGCCGGCGAAAGGCCTCGCCTCGCTCCTCGTAGCTTCCGAACTGGTCGAAGCTCGCGCAGGCGGGCGACAGCAGGACGACATCGCCGGGCTCCGCTTCCCCGGCTGCCGCTCCGACGGCGGTCGCGAGGTCGTCGGAGCGCCTGTAACTCCGGCCCGCGCGGCCCAGGGCGGCAGCGAGGCTCTCCGTTGCCTCCCCGATCAGGTCGATCGAGCGGACAGTCGGCGGCAGGCCCTCCGCGAGCTCGTCGAACGACTCTCCCTTGAGCGACCCGCCCAGGATCAGCCTGAGGACCGTGCCGGGGTAGGCGGCGATCCCCCGGCGCGCAGCCGCCGTGTTCGTCGCCTTCGAGTCGTTGACGTACCGCACCCCCTCGATTTCCGCGACCAGCTCGAGCCTGTGCGGGACGCCGGGGAACGTCCTCAGCGCGTCGGCGATTGCGTCCTCCGAGATGCCCGCGGCACGAGCCGCGACGGCCGCGGCGGCCGCGTTCTCGCGGTTGTGCTCGCCCGGGATGAGCGGCTCGGCCGGAAGACGGTCGCCCCCCGAGAACTCGACTCGTCTCGCCCCGCCCGGGATCGCGTCGAAGCCGTGGGGGACGACTGCGGTGTCCGCCTCGGTCTGGTTCTCGAAGATCCGGAGCTTCGCGGCGCGGTAGGACTCGAACGTGCCGTGCCGGTCGAGATGATCCGGCTCCAGGTTCAGCAGGACGGCGACGCGCGGGCGAAAGCGGTGTACGTCCTCGAGCTGGAAGCTCGACAGCTCGCAGACGACCCATGCGTCCTCGGCCAGCTCGCCGTCGAGACCGGTGAGCGGTCGTCCGACGTTGCCCGCGACTGCGACCGGCTCTCCGGCTGCGTGGAAGATCGCCCCGAGCATCTCGCACGTCGTCGTCTTCCCGTTCGTTCCGGTGACCCCGACGATTGGGTTGCGGAGGAGCCGGAACCCGAGCTCGACCTCACTCCACACCGGGATGCCGCGTGCGCGCGCAGCCGTCGGCAGAGGTGCAGCCTCGGGCACCCCCGGGCTCTTGATCAGCAGCTCGACGTCGTGAAGCAACCGGTCCTCCTCTGTCCCCAGGTGGACTTCGACGCCCGCGGACACAAGCCTTTCGACTGCCAGGCCGGGATCGCGGTCGACGCCCACCACGGCGACCCCGCGACGCGTCAGCGCGAGTGCGGCGGCCTCGCCCGACCGCGCGAGCCCGACGACGAGCGCGCGCCCAGGAAGCTTCACGGCTTCGCCGCGGTCAGATAGAGCGGCGCGCCTGCCGACTCGCCGTCTCCAGAGGGGAGATCGAGCGTCACGTCGACGAACCCGGCCTCGTGAAGATGCTTCTCCAGGTCATGCTCGTGGGAGTTCAACGCCGGAGCGCCGGGATCCTCGTCCGGCTTGCGGGAGGGCTCGAAGATCGACAAGCGTCCGCCGCGGCGGAGGACGCGGAAGAGCTCACGCGCTGCCTCGGCCGCGTCACGGACATCGGCCTCCCCGAAACGGGCGCAGGCGGCGTCCGCGCTCTCGTCCGGAAGCGGCAGGACGTCGGCGCTCCCGAGGAGGAAGAAGATGTTCGGCGCGGTCGCCACGCGCCTGAGCTCCTCGAGGTGGTCGACGGAGGCATCCAGCGCGAGCACGACCCCGTCTGCGCCGACACGCTCGGACGCGGCGGCGGCGATGAGCCCCGTCCCAGTCCCGGCGTCGACGACGACGTCTCCGGGTCCGATCCTCGCGTTGTCGAGGACCGTGTCGCGGATCTCGGCGAGGTTGTCGCGCGGCCCGCTCAGCGCCGGAAGTAGGTGAAGTCGTAGTAGAAGAGGGCGAAGCCAACGGCGCAGAGGAACGCGGTCACGATCCAGAACCGCACCATGATCTTCGTCTCGGACCAGGCCTTCATCTCGAAGTGATGGTGGATCGGCGTCATCAGGAAGACGCGGCGCCCGTAGTACTTGAAGGAGATCACCTGCACGATCACCGAGAGGGCCTCGATGGCGAAGATGCCGCCGATCAGCAGCAGCAGGATGACCGTCTGCGTGAAGATCGCCAGCGCGGCGAGCGCACCGCCGATCGCCATCGCGCCGGTGTCGCCCATGATCAACTCGGCGGGGAACGCGTTGTACCAGAGGAACCCGATTGTGGCGCCGATGAGAGCGGCGCCGACAATCGCCAGGTCGAGCCGGCTGTCGAAGCGTCCGCCGGGATTGCCCGACCGGATGTACGTCACGACCGCGATCGCGGTGAAGGTGATGAGCGCGATGATCCCCGTGCCGGCCGCGAGCCCATCGAGCCCGTCCGTGAGGTTGACCCCGTTTGCAGTGCCGGCGATGACCAGGAAGAGGAGCACGTACCAGCCCCACCCCAGCTGCAGGTTCCAGTGCACGACCGGGACGAAGACGCTCGTCGGCAGGTGCTGATGGCTCGCAGCGAACCCGACGCCGATCGTGATCAGCGCGAGCAGCAGCATCTTCCAGCGTCCCCGAAGGCCGAGCGAGCGGCGATTGGTGAGCTTGATGAAGTCGTCGAGGAATCCGATCGCGCCACAGCCGAGCGTGACGAAGAGGACGGTGAGGGCAGGCACCTTGTACTTCGAGACCGCGAGGAATGCGACCGCGGCGACAACGACGATGAGCAGGCCTCCCATCGTCGGCGTCCCCTGCTTGACGCGATGCGCAGCCGGCCCCTCCTCGCGGATGTGCTGGCCGAACTCGTTCCGGCGCAGGAACTCGATGAACTTCGGACCGGCGAAGATCGACACGACCATCGCGATCACCCCCGCAGCGAGGACGCGGATCACAGGGTCACCGGTGCGCGGCGACCTGGGTCAGAGCGAGAGCGACGGCTTCGAGGCCGATCGCGCGCGACGCCTTCACGAGCACGGCGTCACCCGGACGGACGAAATCGTCCAGCTCGTGCAGCGCCTCGTGGACGTTGGGCACCCACCGGCCGCGCACGCCCGCGTCGAGAT
>DATDDZ010000236.1:0-1932 GCA_036523555.1 Gaiellaceae bacterium | reverse complement strand
GTCTTCCCTTCGGACGAGACGGCGCTCGTCACGGCGAGAACGCGGGCGCCGTCCCCGGTGCCTCCCTGCGCGATCGTCGCCGCGAGCAACGCGTACGTGTCCCCGAATGTCGTCTCGTGCCGTCCGTACGTGACCATGCGTGTGCGGCGGGGGAGCGGGCGCACGCTTGCGAGCACCGGCGCGCCGAGGATGTCCTCGACGTCGGCCTCGGAGCGCACCGTCGTGTCGATCGCCTCTCGCGCCGCCACGAGGAGGAGCGCGATCACGAGCCCGATCGACGCACCGAGCAGCCCGTCACGCAGGGGAGTGGGGCGCGTCTTGGACGCCGAGGTCGCACGATCGACCAGCGTCGCGTCGCTCGACAGCGTCAGCATCAGCTCGAGCGTGTCGAGCTGCTTGCGCAGCTCGGCCGCGTTCGCCGCGGGAGCCGTCCGGAGCTTGGTTCGCAGCTCGCCGATCGCCTGCCTGATCGAGCGGCTCAGGACGTCGCTTCGCCAGCCGATGTAGGAGCCCGCGACGGCGTTCGCGATTGCGACCGCCTTCCCGGACTTGTTGCTGGTCGCCTTGAACGTCAGCAGGTTGTTGCCGGAGCTCGAGACGGAGGTCGCGGCGGCAAGCTCCGAGCCGGTGCCGAGACCGGTGCTCTTCGCCGCGGCGCGGTCGTAGAGCTCGGGAGAGCCGGCGAGCGCCCGCGCGGTCTGTTCGAGACGCGTCGGGTCGACGAACGACGGTTGCGTACCGGTCAGCGCCTCGGCCAGGTTCTGGTCCGAGATCAGGACCCTCGCGCCCGCCTCGTACTTCGGGCCCTGGACCTGTCGCAGGCCGACGAGCGCTGCGGCGCCGAGGATCACCAGCACGACGATCAGGCGTGCAGAGCGCCTGAGCGCTGCTTTGAAGGCTTCGGCTCCAGAGGTCATGATGTGCGCGCGTGCGAGGAAGGGAGGGGCCGTGTCTGACGGCCCCAGCTCGGGGTCAGTGTAGTTCCTTCGGCTGTCGGCTCCCCGTCGTCGCTCCCCCGAACGGGTGAGCCGTCCTCTCGGAGCTTTAGCCCCCGTTCGAGCATTCAAGCGCCGTCGGGCAGCGTCGATGGAGATCGGGTCGTCGTCGACCCGCTGCAGGGGAGGTTTCTTGCGCCGCAGTACCGCGTCCGGGATCGGACGCTCCGCCGCCGTTCTGGTCCTCGTCGCCCTGTCCAGCGCGCCGCTCGCCGCCGCCGGGCCGGCCCGTCACGGCGATCAGTGGACGCTCGTTCGCCTCCACGCCAAGAAGACGGGCAGGGCGCATGTGACCCGGACCGAGGAATCCGCGCGCGGGGGCGGCAAGAAGAGTGTCGGAACTTTCGCTCGTGCCGGCTTCTCGATCGGCGGTGGCTTCCAGAACGAGAGCGACACGGACATGGCCCGCGACCTCGACTCCATGAAGGATGCCGGCGCACGCTGGATCCGCATGGACGTCAACTGGGCCGTCATTCAAGCGGGCGGCCCGTCGTCCTACGGATGGGCGCCTTTCGACCGGGTCGCCGCGGCTGCCAGGGCTCGGGGGCTCTCGGTCCTCGCCGAGATCGTCTATACGCCTTCGTGGGCCCAGCCGGCAGGCGCGCCCGCCGAGAGCCCGCCGGCGAACCTCGACGACTACGCACGCTTCGCCGCCGCCGCCGCCGCGCACTATGCGCCGCTCGGCGTCCACGCCTACGAGATCTGGAACGAGCCCAACAATGCGTCCTTCTGGCGGCCGCGGGCTGACGTCGTGCGCTACACCGCGATGCTCCGGGCCGCCTATCCCGCGATCAAGGCCGCGGATCCGGGCGCGGTGGTCGTCACGGGTGGCATGTCGCCGGCTGTCGACGACGGCCGGAACGTCGCGCCGCTGAACTTCCTTCGAGGCATCTACGCGAACGGCGGGAAAGCCTTCTTCGACGCGGTCGGCCATCAC
>DATDDZ010000235.1:0-3738 GCA_036523555.1 Gaiellaceae bacterium | reverse complement strand
TAGCGGTGCTGGATCGGCTCGAGCAGCTCGACGAGGGCGTCCCCGACCTCCTGTTTGAAGCTCCCGTAGCCTGCACCGTCGTACCGCGTCTCGACGTCGCCGATCGTCCCGCCCGTGGCGACGGTCATCAGCTCGATGAGGTTCGAGACGCCGGGCTTCTCCTCGGGGTCGTAACGCACCTCCGTGCCCGAGTCGGTGACCGCGGTCTTCACCTTCTTGCGAATCGTGTCGGGCGGGTCGAGCATCAGGATCGTGCCGCTCTCGGCCCCCCGGGACTTGCTCATCTTCACCGAGGGCTCCTGCAGGTTCATCACGCGGCCGCCCGTCTGCGGGAAGACACCCTCCGGAACGACGAACGTTTCGCCGTACCGGGTGTTGAACCGCTGTGCGAGGTCGCGTGCGAGCTCGAGATGCTGGCGCTGGTCTTCGCCGATCGGGACGATGTCGGTGTCGTAGAGCAGGATGTCGCCGGCCATCAGCACCGGATAGGTGAAGAGCGCGGCCGAGACGAAGTCCTCGTCGGCGGCCTTCTCCTTGAACTGGGTCATCCGCCCGAGCTGTCCGTAGCTCGTCACCGCCGAGAGCAGCCAGGCCGCCTCGGCGTGGGCGGTGACGTGGCTCTGGACGAACACCGTCGAACGTTCCGGATCGAGACCGGTCGCAAAGAGCATCGCCCCGATGTCGAGCGTCCCGTCGCGCAGAGCGGCGGGGTCGTGGGCGATCGTGATCGCGTGGAGGTCGACGATGCAGAAGAACGCCTCGCCCTGCTCCTGCGTGGCCGCGTACTGGCGGAAGCCGCCGCTGTAGTTCCCGATGTGGGGGTCGCCGCTCGGTTGGATGCCGCTGAAGATCCGCATGGGCCGCCAAAAGTATCCTGAGTTCGATGGCCGTGACGGGTTCCCCCGAGTTGCTGATCGTGATGAGCGCCCACGCGACGAGCGAGGAGATCGAGCACGTCGTCGAGCGGCTGGCCGAGGCCGGCGCTGACGCGCACGTCACGCCGGGGCGCGAGGCGACAGTGATCGGCGCGATCGGGGAACGGGACGCGCTGGCGGCGCTACCGCTGGAGGGATACCCCGGAGTCGAGCAGGTGCTCCCGATCCTGAAGCCCTACAAGCTCGTCTCGCGCGAGCTCTCGCCCGATCCCACCGTGATCGAGGTGCGGGGGCGCATGATCGGAGACGGCGCTTTCGGGCTGATCGCCGGACCGTGCACCGTCGAATACCGCGAGCAGACGCTCGAGACCGCCCGGGCCGTCGCGCAGGCCGGCGCGACGATGCTCCGGGGCGGTGCGTTCAAGCCGCGGACGTCGCCGTACACCTTCAGCGGGCTGGGCGAGGAGGCGCTGAAGATCCTCGTCGAGGCGCGCGAGGAGACAGGGCTGCCGATCGTCACCGAGCTGATGGATCCGCGGCACGTCGATGCCGTGCTCGAGCACGCGGACGTGATCCAGATCGGCGCACGGAACATGCAGAACTTCAACCTCCTGTCGGAGGTGGGCAGCACCGAGAAGCCGGTGCTCCTCAAGCGCGGCCCGGCCGCCTCGATCGAGGAGCTGTTGATGGCCGCGGAGTATGTGGTCAAGGAGGGCAACGCGCAGGTGATTCTCTGCGAGCGCGGCATCACGACGTTCGAGCGCGCCACGCGGTACACGCTCGACATCAGTGCCATCCCGGTGCTGAAGCAAGAGACGCACCTGCCGGTGATCGTCGACCCGTCGCACGCGGCGGGACGGCGAGAGCTGGTCCTGCCGCTGGCGCGGGCGGCAGTGGCCGCGGGCGCAGACGGAATCATCATCGAGGTGCATCCGCGTCCCGAGGAGGCGCTCTGCGATGGCCCCCAGCAGATCCCGGTCGCCGACTTCCCGGAATTCGCGGACGAGATCCGCGCGCTGGCCCGGCTCATGGGCCGCCGGATCGGCTGACGCCGTGCTCGAACGACTGGCGATCGTCGGCACCGGCCTGATCGGCGCCTCGGTCGGGCTGGCGGCGCGGGCGGCAGGCGTCGGCGACGTGCGCGGCTGGGACGTCGACCCCGCGGCGCTCGGCACCGCTGCGGCTCGAGGCGCGCTCGAGGCGGCCGGATCCCTCGACGACGCGGTCGCCGGTGTCGAGCTCGCGCTCGTCGCCGCTCCCGTCGCAGCTCTCCCGGGAGAGATCGCGGCCGTCCTCGAGGTGAGCGGCGAGGCGACGACCGTGACCGATGTCGGCTCGACGAAGGGTCTCGTCTCCGCTTCCGTCGGAGACGGCCGCTTCATCGGCGGGCATCCCGTCTGCGGGTCAGAGGCACACGGCCCCGCACACGCGAGCGGAGAGCTGTTCCGGGGCGCCACCTGGTTTCTCACACCGGTCGCGACGACGGAGCCGGAGCGCTACCGCGTCCTCCACAACTTCGTCGCCGCGCTCGGCGCGATCCCGGTCGCCGTAGATCCCGACGCCCACGACCGGCTCGTCGCGCTCACCAGCCATCTTCCGCATGCGCTTGCGAACGTGCTGCTCAACCAGGCGGGCGCGTCTCGGATCGACGGGCACGAGCCGCTCGCGGCGGCCGGCGGCTCCCTTCGCGACATGACGCGCGTGGCGGGTGCGAACCCGCGCATCTGGGTCGACATCTTCCTCGACAACGCCGACGCGGTCGGGGAGGTCCTCGCCGAGCATCGGCGGCGCGTCGAGCAGGTCGAGCGGGCGCTCCGCGACCGGGACGCCGGCTTTCTCGCCCGCTGGATCGGGGAGGCCTCGGGCAATCGCCGCCGCCTTCTCGCCGAGGCCTACGAGGAGCCCGGCGGCCTGCAGCGGCTGCGAGTCCACGTCCCAGACCGCCCGGGAGTTCTGGCCGGCATCACGCAGGCGCTCGGCGCGGAGCGCATCAACATCGAGGACTTCGAGCTCCAGCACCTGTCCCGCGAGCGCGGGGGCACGCTGACCTTGCTTCTTGCCGGCGAAGCCGAGGCGGCACGAGCGGCCGCGATCCTCGAGGCCCAGGGCTATCCCGTCGTCATCGCGCCCGTCCTCGAGTGACATGGCCGGTGCCAGGCACGTGACAGGTCCCGATGTGGCAGTCAGGCGCGTGGAGCCGGCCGGAGTGCTCGCCGGTCACATCGTCGTTCCCGGCGACAAGTCCATCTCGCACCGGGCCGTCCTCATCGGCGCCCTGACCGACGCCGAGACGCACGTCCGCGGCTTCGGACGGTCGCGGGACACCGACTCCACCATTGCAGCCGTGCGCGCGCTCGGCGTCGAGGTCGACGAGCCGGCGTCCGACGAGCTCGTCGTCCACGGCGTCGGCCTGCGCGGCCTGCGTGCACCGGACGCGCCGATCGACGCCGGCAATGCCGGGACGCTTCTCCGCCTCCTCATCGGCATCCTCGCCGGCCAGGCCGGCCGCTTCGAGCTGACCGGGGACGAGTCGCTGCGCGCCCGCCCGATGGATCGCGTCGCCGAGCCGCTCGTGCGCATGGGAGCGCGCATCTCGACCGCCAACGGCCTTCCGCCCGTCGTCGTCGAAGGCACCGATGCGCTGAAAGGGATCGACTACTCCTTGCCGGTCGCGAGCGCCCAGGTGAAGTCGGCGATCCTGCTCGCCGCGTTGAACGCGGACGGCGGGACGACGGTCGTCGAGCCGGCGCCGACGCGAGACCACACCGAGCTGATGCTCGCCGCCGCCGGCGCACGAGTCATGCGCAGGCCTGCTTCTGTGACGGTCGAGCCCGCGTCGCGACTGCAGCTCGACGAGGTCGTC
>DATDDZ010000234.1:0-1754 GCA_036523555.1 Gaiellaceae bacterium | reverse complement strand
CGAGCGTCCGCAGCGCGGCGTCGAGCTGCGCCGCGTGACGGTAGAACGAGTCGAAAGCCGCGCGAACGCTCTCCGGCTCGTACCCTCGCTCGGAGAGCGGCAGGTCATCGAGGCGGGGCAACGGCTCGCGGCTCGGCCGGTCGGGTGTGGGCCAGGATTCGGGTGGGTAGTCCACGGAGCCGGAAATTATGCGGTCAACCTGCTGCTTCCGCACGTCTCAGTCCCCGCACGGCCCAAAAGCTGAACCCGACGACGAGGCCGATCCCGATCGCGAACGCCGCAACCGTCAGCTGGCGGTCCCCCGAGATCAGGCCTCGCCCGGCCTCGAGCAGCGCCGTGACCGGGTTCACCGAGGCGACCCCGTGGATCCAGCCCTGGAGCAGGTCGAGCGGGACGTAGACCGGCGCGAAGAAGAGAATCAGGAACACGGGCATCTGCATCACGGGCGCCGCCTGCTGAGTGCGCAGCCGCATCGCGACGCCTGCCGCCCAGAGCGCGCCGGCGAGGTTCAGGAGGAGGCCGAGGAGATACAGGCCGAAGAGATCGACGCCGCTGCCGTCGATCTTCATGTGGGCGAGCAGCGCCACGACCGTCACGATCGACACGACCGTGAGCCAGCGCACGAGCGACGACACCGCGTAGCCCAGCAGGATGCCGCCGCGGTTCGGCGCGGCGAGCATCAGCCGCCGCATGAAGCCGCTCTCGAAGTCGCGAGCGATGCCGAAGCCGGTGAACACTCCGGCGAACGCCGCCGACTGGAGGAGGACGAAGACGAACTGGAACGCGGTGTAGCCGGTGGGGAAGTCGAACCCGGGGACGTCGCGAATCCGCGAGAGGGCCCCCACGAACGCGGTGAAGAAGAAGAGCGGGAACGCGACCGACGGCAGGAGAAACGCCTTGTTCGTGAAGAACGTGTGCAGCACGCGCCAGGACACGCCCCTCGCCACGGCAACGGTGTCCTCGAACTGCCTCACGTGCGCTCCAGCCTGTGCCAGAGAGCGTGGACGGCGAGCGCGAACCCGACCGCGCTGAGGGCGCCCGCAGCGGCGAAGCCGAGGCCGAGCGCCTCCCAGTTCCAGCCCTGGATGACGAGGGAGCGGACCGCCTCGATCAAGTAGGACACGGGGTTGACGGTCGCGATCCAGCGGAACCAGTCGGCCTGGATCAGGTTCCGCGGCATGTTCATCGAGGACAGGAAGAGGAAGACGAAGAAGACCGGGAAGAGCCCCTGCACGGCCTCGGTCGATCCCGTCTTCAGCGCTGCCCAGCTGCCGAGCGCCGCGAAGCCGAGGGCGATCACGGCCTCGAGGACGAGCAGCATGAACGCTCCGCCGATCCCGCTCGCGAGCCTGACCCCGAAGGCAGTTCCCACCGCCAGGTAGAAGACGGCCTGCACGAGCGCGATCGTCAGCAGCCCGCCCAGCTGCCCGACGAGCAGGACGAGCCCGCGGACGGGCGTCAGCGCGAGGCGGTTGAGAAAGCCGGTCTGGATGTCGCGCGCGAACTCGACGTTGGCGTTGATGGTGGCGAGCAGGGCTCCCTGGACGAACGGGACCGCCAGGGCGAAGGCGAGAAACGAGCTCGTCGGGAAGCCGGGCAGGTTCGTGGCCGCCTTGAGGCCGCCCGCGTTCACCGCGAGCAGGAGCATCGGGAAGATGAGCGGAAAGACGACGTTCGCGGGCTGGCGCGCGGTCCGCACGACCGCCCGACGGCCGAGGGTCGCGATCTGAACCAGCGCGGTCGAGCTCAACGTC
>DATDDZ010000233.1:0-2356 GCA_036523555.1 Gaiellaceae bacterium | reverse complement strand
ACTGTTGCGCGAGCTTCGGATCCTTCGAGATCGGCGAAAGCGAAAAGCCCTTCGCGAGTCGCTCGAGCTCCTTCCGACGCTCGACGAGGGGACGCTCGTGGATCGGCTCGCCATTCCAGAGCAGGATGTCGAACACGATGTATCGCGCGGGCGTTTCCGCCGAGAGCCTTCGAATGCGCGACTCCGCCGGATGCAGCCGATTCTGCATCGCATCGAACTCGAGCTTCCCATCGAGCTCGATGACGATCTCGCCGTCGAGCGCGGAGTGGGGTGGCAGCAGATCACCGAGCTTGCGCAGCTCCGGGAAGTAGCGAAGCAGCGGCCGCTCGTTCCGGCTCCAGAGCGCGAGCTCACCTCCATCGTTCTCGAGCACTCCGCGGAATCCGTCCCACTTCGGCTCGTACTGCCAGCGCTCGCCCTCGGGGAGCTTCTCCACGAGCAGCGCCTCCATCGGCGGGAAGGGCACGTTGGGACCCGGCATCAGTCCGCGACCTCGACGATCGTACGGGTGACCTCATTCAGCCAGCGCGTCATCTCCTGCGGTGATCGAAGATGGACGAGCTTGTCAGCACGGCCGTTCTCGGTGACGAGCTCGAGAAGATCCGGCCGCATCCCGTGCACGCGTCTGAGGGTGCGGAGAAGAAGAAGCGACGGCGGCGGCGCGCTCTGTCCCGCCCACGCGCGCCGCATCACGAGCGAGGCGATCTGTCGTTTCGCGGCCCACCAGAGATGAGTACGGAACGGAAAGTCGATGTATACGATCGTGTCCGCGCGGCTCATCCGCCGATCAATCACTGGCCAGGGCCCGAACCCGTCGATGATCCACGAGTTCGCCGCCGCCCAGCCATCGAGAACGTGGACGACTTCGTCGAGCGGCGCCCGACGCCACCCCGGCAGCCATTGCACCTCGTCCACCTCGTGGACCGGTATCCCGAGGTGTTTGCCGAGAGCGCGCGCGAGGCTCGACTTGCCGCCGCCACCGTTTCCGATGATCGCGATGCGTCGCACCACACCATCGTCACACGGAAACGAGAGCGAGGTCCGCCGCCCTCCCGCAGGCGCCGGACCTCGCTCGGATGAGTGCTAGGGCGAACCCGCTGCTACTTGCGCTTCGCGAGCACCGAGTCCTTTGCCTGCTTGGCGATGCGGAACTTGAGCACCCGCTTCGCGGGAATCGAGATCGGCTGACCGGTCGCTGGGTTTCGGCCCATTCGGGCTTTCCGGTCGACGATCACGAGCTTGCCCACGCCGGGGATGGTGAAGCCGCTGCGGGCTTCCTTGTATGCGAGTGCGGCGAGTTCATCGAGGAACTGCCCCACCTGCTTTTTGGTTAGCCCGGTCTTCTCGGACAACCGATTTAGGGTCTCCGATTTCGAGATCCCAGCCACGTATTCCTCCAGTAGTGCGGCCTATGGCCTGATTGGTTCGCGCCGCATTCTGCACGAACGCACAAGAGCGCATGATGCGACGGTGACTCTTCGGGTCGTGGACGACCCGCCCGATCGGCCTGAATGGCTCCGGGAAACGATCCGCCTACTGACGACGGGGACCGCCGCGGAGCGGGCTCGGCTCCTCGCCCGGGTCGCCGCGGCGTCGGATGCCGACCTCGCCGGCGGCTCGGACGACAACTGGGGGCTCGGTCAGGTGGCGACTCACCTCCTCATCGTCGAGCGGGGCGTCTCGATGATCGGCCTCCGCCTGGCCACGGGGTCCGATCCCGGCCCGACCGGGCAGCCCAGGCCCGCCGCATCCACGGTCAGCCGGGCGGGCATCGAGAGCCTCGTCGGCAAGGCCGTGGCGACGGCCGCTCGCCTCGTCGCCGAGTTCCCTGCCGAGCCCGACACGAAGACCACCGCGCGGCATCCCTACTACGGCGATTTGAATTGTTTTGGTTGGCTCCTCATGCTTCCGGAGCACTACCGGGCACATCTCGAGGCGCTCGACCGGGGTCGGCCGAGCGCCCTTTAGGGGAGGCGGGCCTTGGCAACCGAAACCAAGTCGTCGACGGCGCTCGAGACTTTCGCCCGCGAGGATCGGTCGTTTCCGCCGCCCAAGGGCTTCGCCGCTCAGGCGAACGCGAAGGACCCTGCGATTTACGACCGGGCCGAGAAGGACCTCGAGGGCTTCTGGGCGGAGCAGGCGAAGACCCTCGCCTGGCGCAAGCCCTTCGGCAAGGTGCTCGAGTGGGATGCCCCGTACGCCAAGTGGTTCGTCGGCGGCGAGCTCAACGTGTCGGAGAACTGCCTCGACCGCCACGTGAAGGCCGGAAAGGGCGCCAAGGTCGCCTACTACTGGGAGGGCGAGCCGGGCGACACCCGAGCCATCACCTACCAGGACCTGCTCGACATGACCTCGC
>DATDDZ010000232.1:0-13369 GCA_036523555.1 Gaiellaceae bacterium | reverse complement strand
TTCATCTCCTCGATCGTCGCGGCGCCGCAGTAGCCCATCGCCTGGCGCAGGCCCCCTACGAGCTGATGGATGATCGGCAGGAGCGGACCCTTGTAGGGCACCCGGCCCTCGATTCCCTCGGGCACGAGCTTCCCAACGTCCTCGACGTCGCCCTGGAAGTAGCGGTCGCGCGACGAGCCACGCGCACGCATCGCTCCGAGCGAGCCCATGCCTCGGTACTCCTTGAAGCGCTCGCCCTGATGGAGCACGACCTCGCCTGGGCTCTCGTCGGTTCCCGCGAGCAGCGAGCCTGCCATGACCGAGTCGGCGCCCGACCCGATCGCCTTGGCGATGTCGCCGGACGAGGTGATTCCGCCGTCCGCGATGACGGGCACACCGTGTTTCGCGGCCGCGGCCGCGCACTCGAAGATCGCCGTGACCTGCGGAACGCCCACGCCGGCGACGACCCGGGTTGTACAGACAGAGCCAGGCCCAACTCCCGCCTTCACCGCATCGGCGCCCGCCTCGATCAGCGCCTCGGTCGCTTCCGCGGTCGCGACGTTGCCCGCGACGATCTCGACGTCCCACTCGGACTTGACGCGGCTCACCATCTCCGGCACGGCCGACGAATGCCCGTGCGCCGTGTCGACGACCAGCAGGTCGACGCCGGCGTCGACGAGGGCGCCGGCGCGCTCCCAGGCGTCCGGCCCCACCCCGACCGCGGCACCGACACGAAGCCGGCCCCGCGCGTCCTTCGTCGCGTGCGGGAACTCGATCCGCTTCTGGATGTCCTTGACCGTGATCAGCCCGCGGAGACGGCCCTCGTCGTCGACGACGGGAAGCTTCTCGATCTTGTGCCGGTGAAGGATGGACTCCGCTTCCGCAAGCGTCGTCCCGACGGGCGCGGTGACGAGGTCGCGCGAGGTCATGAGCTCGGACACCGGCTGCGCCGAGTCCGGAGCGAAGCGGAGGTCGCGGTTCGTGAGGATGCCGACGAGAGTCCCGGCCTCGTTCGTGATCGGCACTCCCGAGATGTGGTACGTCGACATCAGCTCGAGCGCCTCGGCGACGAGCGCGTCGGCGGGCAGCGTGACGGGCTCGACGATCATCCCCGACTCCGAGCGCTTCACCTTGTCGATCTCCGCGACCTGCGCCTCGATCGGGAGATTCCGGTGGACGACGCCGATCCCGCCGGCGCGCGCGAGCGCAATTGCCAGCCGGGCCTCGGTGACGGTGTCCATCGCCGCCGACACGATCGGGATCGCGATGCTGAGGCCGCGCGTCACGCGGGTCGCGGTCGACACGTCGTTCGGGAGCACCCTTGACTCGGCCGGGACGAGCAGGACGTCGTCGAACGTCAGCCCCTCCCTGCCGAACTTGCGGTCCAGCTCTAGGAGCCGCTCAACCTGGCCAGGCTCGAGCTCCACTCCCATCGCGCCACGCTAGCACCCCGCTCCGACGTCAGCGCTCGACGGCCTCGAGCTCGCGAACGTCGACCCCGCCCAGCAGCCGCGCCGCCTCTCGCGGCTCGAACCGGCCGGCTCCGACCTCGAGCGTCGACGCCGCTCCGGCGGCGACCGCCCGGCGCAAAGAGTCCTCGAGGCCGGTGTCGGCGACCCGTGCGGCGAGGAACGCGGCGAGCAGGACGTCACCCGACCCGACCGCGGAGACGGGCTCGATCCTCGGCGCGACGGCGCGGTATCGCTGCCGCTTCCGGTCCGTGCGGAAGAGGCCGAACGTGCGGCTCTCCGAGGTGAGGAGCACGTTCCTCGCGCCCATGTCGGCGATGCGGTCGACCGCCATCAGGTAGTCCTCGTCGTCGCTGAACTCCTGGCCGACGAGCGCTTCCGCCTCGCGCTGGTTCGGGCTGACGAGATACGGCTCCGCCTCGACCCCGAGCCGGAGGGGCAGGCCCTCCGAGTCGAGCACCGCGGGCACGCCTCGCCGCTGGAGATCTCGAATCGCCTCCGCGTAGAAGGAGTCGGCGACAAGACGCGGGAGCGTGCCGGCGAACACGACCATGTCGGCCCCTCTGGCGAGGTAGCTGATCTTGTCGAGCAGGATGGCGAGCTCCTCCTCCGTGACCGCGGGCCCCCACTCGTTGATCTCGGTGAACGTCCCCGCAGTCGGGTCGACAACCGCGGACGAGGTTCGGGACTCGTCCGCGATCCGGACGAAGTCGTTGAGGATCGCCTCCGAGGTCAGCTCCTCGACGATGCGCATCCCGGTCCGGCCGCCGGCGAGCCCGGTCGCGACGACCGGCACGTCGAGCCGCTTCAGCGCCCGTGCGACGTTGATCCCTTTTCCTCCGGCGAGCGTCAGCCCCTGGCTCGCGCGGTGTCGATGCCCGAGCTGGAAGTTCGGCACCGTCAGCGTCCGGTCGATCGCAGCGTTGAGCGTGACGGTGACGATCATCGGCGGATCACGTGAACCAGGACCCAATGTGGTGGAAGGTCCGGCCGGCGTAGAAGCCGAGACGCCCGGCGAGCCCCGGCCGCGTCACGGAGCGCCCGGCCACGAGCATTCGTCGCGCGACGAGCCGCTTGCCGGAGTAGACCCGGATCTCGCCGACTCGCTCGCCGCGCTTCACGGGCAGATCGAGGACACTCGGGGCGATCACGCGCTCGACCAGCGGCCTGTCGGTGCGGACGCGCCGCACGAGCGGCGCAGTCGCGAGGATCGGGACGGCCGCCTTCCCGTATCCGACGGCCGCGCGGAGGTAGACGTGCCTCGTGCGGACGAGCCAGGTCGGCCGGTAGACGCCGAGGCCCCAGCGCATCAGGGATGCCAGATCGGCGTTTCGCTGCGAGCGCGTCCGGCTGCCGAGCACGGTGGTGTACAGCGTCACGCCGTACCGGCGCACTGCCGCGACCTCACACCAGCCCGCTTCGCCGGTGTGTCCCGTCTTGACGCCGTAGACGCCCCTGAAGACGCCCAGGAGGTCGTTCCAGGTGTGCAGCCGGCGCCCGCCGGCGATTGCGTCCGTCCTCAGGCGAACCGTCGCGCGGACCCGCGGGTTGCGCATCGCGATCTGCGCCAGCTTCGTCACGTCGAAGGCGGTCGAGTAGTGGCCGGCCGTGTCGAGCCCGTCGGGCGTGAGGAAGTGTGTTCGCTCGAGGCCGAGCACCTTCGCCTTGGCATTCATCATCGCGATGAAGGCCGCTCGGTCGCCCTTCCCGACGTAGTACGCGAGCGCCTCCGCCGCGTCGTTCGCGCTCTGGATGAGCGCAGCCTTGATGAGGTCCCCGACCGTGATCGTCTCGCCGCGCCTGAGATTGATCGTGGACTCGCCCACCTCGGCCGCGGCGGGCCCGACGCGGACGACGTCGTTCCATTTCGCATGGTCGAGCGTCACGAGCACGGTCATCAGCTTCGTGATGCTCGCGATCGGGACGCGTGTCCACGCACCGCGTTGCGCGAGGATCTCGCCGGTCGCCGGGTTCTCGACGATGAAGGCGCGGGCCCCGACGGGTGGAGCGCCACCCTGGGCCGCCGCCGCAAAGACGAGTGCCGCGATCCCGGCGGCAACCCATATCCTCGAGAGCACGGGCCTGAAGGCTAGCCGAGCCGGGTGGGTGCTACCGGACGCGGAGCTTCTGGCCCACCCTGAGGGCGGTGGGATCGACGCCCGGATTGAGCGCGGCGAGAGCATCGGTGGTGGTGCCGTACTTCTGCGCGATCGAGCCGAGCGTGTCCCCGGCCTGGATCACGTAGTACTCGGCTCCCGGTGTCGTGGTCGTCGTGGACGTGGCGCTCGTGGTCGAGACGTTGGTGAGGACGAGCCTGGTCGTCGTCCTCGGAGCGGCAGTCGTGGTGCGCGCCGGCCGCCCGCCGGAGGTCGGGGTCTTCGTCGGCCCGCTGTCCAGACCGGACTTGACGAGCAGCACCGCGATGGTGACGGCGGCGAGAAACGCGGCGGGGGCTCCATACCTCGTCAGCTCCCGGCGCGTGCGCGGCTCCATGTCCCGCTACCAGCCCGAGACCGACCAGACCTCGCGCGCGTACTTCGAGGCCTCGGCGGCAGCCGCGCTCCGCCAGTCCATCCCGGAGACGCGGAATGCGTAGATCACATTGCGGGAGACGCTCACCAGCGCGCTCGAGGGGCCGCTCGTGAACGCACGCGCGACGTCGGCCGGAGTCGCGCCCTGCGCGCCGACGCCGGGGAGGAGCAGAATCGACCGCGGCAGCAGACGCCGAGCCTCGCCGACCGCTCGTGGATGCGTAGCGCCGATCACGGCACCGACCGACGAAAGCCCGCGCTCGCCCACCAGGTCGGCACCCCACTCGGCGACGAGCTCGGCGACCTGCTGCCAGACGGTCCGCCCGTCCGAGAGAACGAGGTCCTGCACCTCGGCACCACCCGCGTTCGACGTCTTCACCACGCAGAAGATCCCGGCGCCCTCACGCCGGCATGCGGCCAGAAACGGCTCCACCGAGTCCCGGCCGAGATAGGGATTCACCGTGACCGCGTCCGCGAGCGGGACGCCTCCGTCCGCCGGCTCGATGAACGCGGACGCGTACGCCCGCGCGGTCGACCCGATGTCGCCGCGCTTCGCGTCGGCGATCACCTGGAGGCCGGCCGAGCGTGAGTAGCCGCAGACGTCCTCGAACGCCCGAAGGCCGTCGGCGCCGAGTGCCTCGAAGAACGCGATCTGCGGCTTGACCGCGACCACGTACGGAGCGACGGCGTCGACGAGCCCTCGGCAGAACCGGCCGCAGGCGTCGGCCGCTTCCTTCCGGCCAAGGTGCGCGTCGCCCTTGAGCTCGACCGGTAGAAGGTCGGGCCGGGGATCGAGGCCGACGACGAGCTGCGAGCGCTTGCGCTCGATCGCCTCGGCGAGGCGGTCGGCGAAATGCGCGGTCGCTACTGCAGCCACGCGGTTGAGAGTACTTGCCTCGAGAGACGGCGAGGGCCCCGGTTGCCCGGGGCCCTCACGAAGACTTCTCTCCGCGGAGAGGCTCGGTCTAGCCGTGACCCTTCACGGCCGCCTTGAGCTGGCTGCCCGCCGAGAACTTCGGCACGGTCGCCGCTGGGATCGTCACCTTCTGCGACGGATTGCGCGGGTTGACCCCCTGGCGCTCCGCGCGCCGTTGCGTCGTGAACTTCCCGAACCCCGTGAACGCCACCTCTCCGCCGCCCTTCAGCGTGTCGGTGATCGAGTCGAGGAATGCGTCAACGGCCTTCGCCGCGTCCCGACTCGAGAGGCCGGCCTTGGCGGCGACCTCGTTTACGAACTCTTGCTTCGTCAAGTTCCTCTCCTCCTGTTGACAGTCAGACCCACGGGCAAAAACCCTAACAGCCCCGTCGGACTGGCTCAACCATGCGGTTTTGCGGGTGTTTTTGGCGTAACCACGAGGTCGGAAGCGCGGAAAAGCGGCCTCAGGCGCACCGCGTGGCGGGCCAGGGCGTCTGTCCCACCCTCCTCGCGGTCGACCACGCAGACCGCCGTCTGGACGACTAACCCGGCCTCTCGGAGCGCCTCGACCGCGTCGATCAGCGCCCCGCCGGAGGTGACGACGTCCTCGACGAGGCAGACGCGTTCCCCCTCCTCGTAGACGCCTTCGAGCCGGTTCCCCGTGCCGTAGTCCTTGGCCGCCTTGCGGACGATCACGAACGGCAGCCCCGACGCGAGCGAGGCAGCTGCGGCGAGCGCGACGGCTCCGAGCTCGGGCCCGGCGAGCCTCGCAGCGTTCGGCTCGTGCTCGGCCGCGGTCGCAGCTATCCGCTCCCCGAGCGGGCCAAGGAGCTGAGGCCGAGTCTCGAAGCGGTACTTGTCGAGGTAGTAGCTGGAGCGCCGCCCCGAGCGAAGAACGAATTCGCCCTCCAGGTAGGCGTGCTCGCGCAGCGCCCCCTTCAGCTCGTCGTCGGTCAAGCCGTCCGGGCGGTGCGGATCACTTCGCGGGCCAGAGGGAGCAGCCGATCGGCTCCGGGCGACCCGTTCGTCAGGGACAGCATGGAGCCGTCCTCGAAATAGAGATCGGCGCGCTCCCGCCGGCCTCCCTGACGCCGGACGAATGCCGCGCCCGCGAGCATGCCCCCCGCCAGGCCCAGGATCGCCGCTGCGCTACGACGCATCGGGCTTCTTTCTGGTCGAGGGCTTACGCGGGGCCGCCGTCTTCTTCTTCGCCGCGGCGGCCGTCTTGGTCTTCTTCGCCGCGGTCGAGGTCTTCCTCGGCGCCGCAAGCTTCCGCTTGGGCGGCGTGCTCTCGATGCTCCGAAGTGTCGACTTGAGGTCGTAGAAGACGAGGCCGACGGTGGGATTGTCCCCAGTCGTGGCGGCGATCGACGTCGTGCCCTCGCGAACGACGAAGACGCTGCCGTCGCCGGTCGCGACCTCGAGCTGTGCCAACGGGCTCTCTCCGGTCATCACTTCCTGTGCAGCCGAGAGGAGCCGTCCCGCCGCTGCCGCCAGCGCGTCGGCGCGGGTGGAATCCTGGAGGGTCGAGCCTGCGACCTTACCGGTGTCGTCGAAGACGACCGCAGCCTGGACCTGAGAGGAGATTTCGGTCAGGTCGGCGAGTGCCTGCTCCACGTTCATCGTCAGGAAGCATAGGGATACTCCTGCGATGCGAGTCCGGCGACGCGATCTTGTCCGGAAGTTCTTCGCCGACCGCGGGACGCACCTCGCGGCGATGATCGCCTATTTTGCGCTGCTCTCGTTTGTGCCTCTCAGCTTCCTGTCTCTGTCCCTGCTGGGGCTGACCGGGCGGGCCGACGAGTCCTCGTTCCTCGTCAAGGAGATCAAGAAGACACTGCCGGGTACGCCCATCAACCGCATCGTCGACCTGGTTCACGCCGTGCAGAACAACGCGACCGCGCTCGGGCTCGTCGGAGGAGGCGCGCTCCTCTGGACGGCGCTCTCGCTCTTCAGCGTGCTCGAGTCGGCGTTCAACATCGTCTACGACCGTCCGAACCGCTCGTTCCTGCACGGCAAGGGGCTCGCGACGATCCTGATGATCGGCTCGCTCGTGACGTTGTTCGTCGCGCTCCTCGCAGGCTCGCTCGGGGTCTCCGCGCTGCAGGAGTACGCGCCGGGCATCGTCGCCAACGCGGCGACCGCCTACACGGTCTCGATCGCCGTGTCCATGGTGGGAGTCTTCGTGTTCCTCGTCTCCTGCTACTACGTGTTGACGAACGAGGACCTCACCGTCCGGGAGGTCCTGCCGGGCTCGATTCTCGCAACCGTGCTGCTGGAGGGGACGTTCCAGCTCGTGCCGCTCTACCAGCGCTTCGCGGAGATCAACCCGACACTCCGTGCGTTCGGCGCGCCGGCGATCCTGCTCGTGTGGCTCTACGTGATGGCGAACGCGATCGTGTTCGGGGCCGAGCTGAACTGGTGGCGCGCGCGCCGGGGCGAGCAGCGGCGGACGGAGGAGCTAGCCGGCCTGGCCTAGGCAGCCGAGCAGCGCGCGGGCCGCACCGGCCCGATGCGAATGCCCGGCCTTCCATTCATTGCCGAGCTCCGCGACGGTTCTCGTCTCTCCCACCGGGATGAACACCGGATCGAAGCCGAACCCCTCGGTCCCGCTCGGGCGGCTCGCGATCCGCCCTTCGAGCGTGCCGGTGCCACGCTCCTCGCTTCCTTCAGGCGACAGCGCGACGAGCTCGCAGACATAGCGGGCTCGGCGTCCCTCACCCACGACCCCCACGAGCTCCCGCAGGAGCCAGTCGACCGGGTCGTCCCCGCCAGAGCGGGCCGACCGAATCCCAGGCTCGCCCCCCAGGCCGTCGACCTCGAGGCCCGAGTCCTCGCCGAGCACCCACTCGTCCGCCCCGGCGAACGACCGCCCGAAGAGCGCCTTCGCGACGGCATTGTCGTAGTACGTCGCGCCGGTCTCGGGCGGATAGTCCCCCGCGTCGAGTAGCGCAATCGTCCAGCCGGGCATGAGCCGCTCGAGCTCGCGTGCCTTGTTCGCATTTCGCGAGGCGAGCCTCGCCTTCAGTCGCTCCACCGAACCTCGGCCACGTGCTCGATGTCCGCGACCGTGGCAACGAGTGCCGCAGCGACCGTGTCGCGTGGCAGCTCGACGTCGAGCTCGACGCGGCGCCGGTCGCCCTCCGTGCTGACGTCGATCGACTCGATCCGGGCTCCGGTCCGCTCGACCGCGTCGATGACCGCACCCGGGGTCTGACCCGCCGGAAGCTCGACGAGCAGGCGTCCGTCCTCGACGCGGAACCGCCGGATGATGAGGTACGCGAGGATCCGCAGCGGATACAGCGCGATGAGCACCAGCGCCGTGGTGATAGCCGCGACGCTGTAGTACCCGGCCCCCGCGGCCATGCCGACCGCGGCCACGACCCAGAGCGTCGCGGCGGTGGTGAGACCTCGAACGGAGAGGCCGTGGCGGATGATCGCTCCCGCTCCGAGGAAGCCGATCCCCGTCACGATCTGAGCGGCGATCCGCGTCGGATCTGCGCGGACGACACTCGCACCCGAGTTCAGGAACGCGTGAAAGCCGTAGGCGCCGACGATGGTGAAGAGCGCCGAGCCGAGCGAGACGAGCAGGTGCGTGCGCAGGCCGGCCTCGCGGTCGCGCAGCTCGCGCTCTGCGCCGATCATCCCGCCGAGCACCGCGGCGAGCGACAGCCGCAGGAGCGACTCGTCCCAGTTCAGGCTCGGGAGGGTGCTAGCCGCGATCTGCAGCAACGGCCTCGTCCTGAGCAGATGCGAGCTGCTCGATCCCGGCGGCGGCGAGCTCGAGCAGCTCGTCGAGCTCCGCGCGGCTGAACGGCGTCTTCTCCGCCGTCGCCTGCACTTCGACAAGGGCGCCGTCGCCCGTCATCACGACGTTCATGTCGACTTCCGCCTGCGAATCCTCCGAGTAGTCGAGGTCGAGCAGGTTCGCGCCGCCGACGATGCCCACCGAGACCGCGGCGACCGAGCCGCCGAGCGCCTTCGTGAGGCCGAAGCGGTCGAGCGCCCGTCGCGCGGCGACGTATGCGCCGGTGATCGCCGCGCACCTCGTGCCGCCGTCCGCCTGGAGAACGTCGCAATCGACCCAGAGCGTCCGCTCGCCGAGCGCCTCGAAGTCCGTGACCGAGCGGATCGACCGGCCGATGAGCCGCTGGATCTCGATCGTCCGGCCTCCCTGCTTGCCACGCGCTGCCTCGCGGTCCGTGCGCTCGCCGGTGGAGGCGGGCAGAAGTGAGTACTCCGCCGTCAGCCAGCCTCGCCCCTTCCCGTAGAGCCACCGCGGGACGCCGTCCTGGATCGAAGCCGTGCACAGCACCTTCGTCTTGCCCTGCGCGTAGAGGACCGAGCCGTGAGGCTGCTCGAGATAGTCGGGCACGAGCTCGAGAGGTCGCAGCTGCGCGGGGCCGCGGCCGTCGGGCCTGGCCGTGCCGTTCACGCCGCGGCCGCGTGGAGTGTCGCGAGCTTCACGTGCTCGACCTCCGTGATCGGGAGCTGCAGGAAGCGGGCGCCCAGCGCGCGGAACGCCGCCGTGTCTCCCGTAGTCAGAAACCGGTACGACCCCTCTCGGCGCGAGTCGTTCTCGTAACCCTTGCGCGCGAGCGTCTCGGCCACCTCGCGCGCAGTCTCCTCCGCCGAGAAGACCAGCGTCACGTCGCGGCCGAACACGCGCTGGAAGACCGGCCGGATGAGCGGGTAGTGCGTGCAGCCGAGGATGACCGTGTCGACGCCGGCCTGCTTGAGGGGGGCCGCGTACTCGCGCACCGCCTCGGTCGTCTCGACCCCGGACGAGTCGTCTCCTTCGATCAGGGGCACCAGGCGAGGACAGGCGACGGAGAAGAGCTCGACGCTCGCATCCAGCGCGTGCACGAGCTCGGCGTACCGCCCGGCCTCGACCGTGCCCTCCGTCGCGAGAAGGCCGATTCGCCGGTTTCTCGTCGCCTGGACGGCGGCGTGCGCCTCCGGAGTGATCACGCCGACGACGGGGACGCCGAGGTCCTCCTGCAACTGGGGCAGCGCGGCCGACGTCGCCGTGTTGCACGCGTTGACGACGAGCTTCACTCCCTGCGACTCGAGAAAGCGGCCGATCTCCCTGGCGAATCCCCGTACCTCGTCCAGCGGCCTCGGGCCGTAGGGAAGACGGGCGTGGTCCCCGAGGTAGACGAAGTCCTCGTGCGGCAGGGTCACGAGACATTCGTGGAGGACAGTCAGGCCGCCCACCCCGGAGTCGAAGACGCCCACAGGCCGCTGATCCACACGGCGATCGTATCGCCGGGATACGCTGTCCACCTCGTGCGGCGGCTCCTCGTCTCGGCCTGCGTCCTCGGCGTGATGCTCGCCGCTCCCGGCCTGGCCCGGGCGAATGAGGTCTCGGTCACGATGGACGACGGCGTCAGGATCGACGCTGCGCTCCTCCTTCCGGACGGCTCTCCTCCCCAGGGCGGCTGGCCGGCAGTGATGATGTTCCACGGGCTCGGAGGCAAGCACGCCGATCTCGTCCCGCTCGCGCAGCAGTACGTTGCAAAGGGCTACGCGGCGTTCGTGCCCGATGCGCGCGGGCACGGCACGTCCGAGGGCTTCGTCTCGCTCGACGGCCCGCGCGAGGTCGCGGACGTGCGCGCGGAGCTCCAGTGGCTCGCGGCGCGAGCGGAGGTGAGCGACACGCAGATCGGCGCGTGGGGCATCTCGCTCGGCGGCGGCGCGGCCCTGAACTCCGTCGTCGCCGGCGTCCCCTTCAAGGCGGTCGCGACGTTCGAGACCTGGAGCGATCTCTACCGGGCGCTCTATCCGCAGAGCCTCGGCAAGGCGGGCGCGATCTACGGGTTCTCCCAGAGCGTTCCGACCGAGCGCATCGACCCGGCTCTCCGTGCCTACATACCCCAGCTGATCGGGAACGAGAATCTCCCGGGGATCCAGCAGCTGTTCGGAGCGAGGTCGAGCCTCAGGTTCATGTCCACGGTGACGACCCCAACGTTCCTCTTCCAGGGCCGCAAGGACTTCGCCTTCGACATCGACCAGGCGCTCGACGCGTACCGGCAGCTTGGAGGCCCGAAGCGGCTGTACGTCGGCGATTTCGGCCACGCTCCCTCGCACTTCCCGGGCGCGGACATCGCGCACGTGGTCGACCTGTCGACACGCTGGTTCGACCGGTACCTCAAGGGCGTTCCGAACGGTGTCGACCTCGAGAAGCCGATCGAGGTCGCCGCCGACCCGTGGGCAGGCAAGAGCGCGAGCTTCGCAGCCGCGCCGAAGGTCAAGCTCGTGTCGTTCAGCGCGACGGGACGCTTCTCGCTGGCGGCGAAGGGGAAGATCGTTCGCACCTTCAAGCCGCTCGCCGCGGTCGGCGAGCAGTTCGGCGCAGCGACCGTGAAGGTGACGGCCTCCGCGCCGACGGAGTGGCCGCATCTGGTCGCGGTCCTGACGGGCGTCGACGCAAGCGGGCGGGAGTCGATCCTCACCGAGGGTGGCGCGCTCACGTCCTTCGGCCGCAGGCCGACGACGGTGACCTTCAAGCTCATCTCCGACGCGAACCTCCTGGCCAGCGGCACGAAGCTCCGGCTCTACCTCGCCGGCACGTCGACCGTCCAGAGCCTGTCGAACCTGCTCTACCTCAAGCCCGTCCCGGACGACTCGCGCCTCAGGGTCTCGAAGGTGACCTTGACGGTGCCGCTGCTGCAGAAGACCATCTCCAGGTGATCTCGCAGCTCGTCGCCGCGGCGGCCGCGCTGGCGCTCGGCGTCCCCGCGTCGACGCCGGGTGTCACTCCCACCTCGATCACGATCGGCGGGACGATCCCGATCAGCGGGCCCGCGGCCGCCTACGCGTCCGTCGGGAAGGGCGCCGACGCGTACTTCCGCTACGTCAACTCCCGCGGCGGCGTCTTCGGCCGGAAGATCGTCTACAAGTACGAGGACGACGGCTTCGACGTCGCGAGGACGATCGCGCTCACGCGACAGCTCGTCGAGCAGGACGGCGTGCTCGCGATCTTCAACAGCGTCGGCACCGAGCACGCATTGGCCGTTCGCGCGTACCTCAACGATCGCCAGGTCCCGCAGCTCTTCGTCGGCAGCGGCGTCTCGAAGCTCGCATCCGAGCACAAGCAGTACCCCTGGTCGATGGGATATCTGCCGAGCTTCGCGGGCGAGGGAACCATCTACGGCCGCTACGTCGCGGCGCACAGGCCGAAGGCGCGGATCGCCGTGCTCTACGAGAACTCGGACTTCGGGAAGGACATGCTCAACGGCCTGCGGCACGGCCTCGGGGGCAAGGCGAAGATCGTCGCCACGCAGCCCTACGAGATCACGGACAACAGCATCGACTCGCAGATGGCGCGGCTGAAGGGCTCCGGAGCCAACACCTTGATGCTCTTCGCGACTCCCAAGTTCGCGATCTTCGGCTACGTCGGCGCGTTCCGCCTCGGTTGGTTCCCGCAGATGTTCGTCACGTCGGTCTCGATCTCGCCGGACATCATGAAGATCGCGCGATTCGATTCGAGCAAGCGGACCGTCGAGGGGTCGATCTCGATCGCGTTCGTCAAGGACCCCACGTCGAAGGAGTGGGCGAAGGACCGGGCAGTCCGGCTCTACAAGTCGATCCTCGCGCGCTTCCTTCCTGGGGCGAAGGCCGACGACGTCTTCAACTACTACGGAATGGCAGTCGCGTACACCATGGTGGACACGCTCGAGAAGGCGGGCCCCGACCTCACCCGGGCGAGCGTCCTGCGTGCCGCCACCCACCTGAACGAGGTCAATCCCTTCCTGCTCCCGGGCGTCCGCATCCAGACGACGCCGAACGACTACTACCCGATGGACAAGGTGAAGCTGGCCCGGTACCGCGGGACGCACTGGCAGTTCTTCGGGAAGCTTGTGAGCGCCCAGGGGTAGGCTCACCCCGCGCTCAACTCTTGCGCGGTTCACGCGTCTCAACGGATCGGGACTCTTCGTAGTTCGAAGCAGGAAACGAAGCAGGGAAAGGAAGGGGTATGAAGACAATCCTCAGGCTGGGCGTGCTCGCCCTCGTGGGCACCGCAGCCCTGGCGCTCGCCGGGACCGCGCTCGCAAAGCAGACCCTGAGCGTCAAACAGGACGCGACGTCGCTCACCATCAAGATCTCGCAGGCACAGACCGACCCGCAGCCGGCGAAGATCACCGTGTACGTCCCGTCGGGCTACACGATCAACGCCTCGGCGACGCCGGGCTCGAAGATCGGCACGACGACGGGCAGCATCTTCGCGCGTGATCTGAACATCCCGCTGCCGCTCTCCGGCGACGTCATCGTCGCGCCGCCGAGCACGAACGCGCCGGGCTGCGCGACAGGGACGCACCTTGCCGTCTGGCTCCTCGCGCTTCAGGTAGCGGGCCAGGCGATCAACCTGCCGGTTCACGTCGACCAGACCTCGGGCGCAGAGGCGGCGCTCGGTGCGTACAAGCTCGTCATCTGCCTGGGACCGGCGGACGTGCCGCTCAACACGCCGGGCC